>PLDF01000112.1 GCA_003135055.1 Bryobacterales bacterium
TGGAGTGTGCGCCTCCAGGAGCTTTTGAGTAATTCGCGCCAGGGCTGCCGCGTCCAGAAGGAGCTTGGCTGCAACTTCCTTTTCGCTCATCATAGAGGCAAGAGCCTATCACATCCCGGAACGGTCGAAAGCTGCCATTGACAGCCCGTCCCTTTTTTCTTATCCGCCGTGATTCAGACGGTTTCGGCGTGCTCTTCCTGGAACGACGNNCGGCTTGCGCGGCATCCGGGGCAACGGTGGCGCCGATACTGACGGTGAGCGAGATTTCCGAGCCGGCGATCAGGAACGGCAACGAGGAGATAGCGGCGCGAATGCGTTCGGCGCCTTTTGCGGTCTGCTCGCGATCGCAGGAGGGCAGGATGACCAGGAATTCCTCGCCTCCGTAGCGGCCAGCGACATCGTAGGACCGGATCGCTCGCGAGAGGCGAAGGGCGATCTCCTTCAGCACGGCATCGCCGACCAGGTGTCCGTAGGTATCGTTGATGGGCTTGAAGTGGTCCACATCGAGCATCAGAAGCCCCATGGAAGTATGCGTGCGCAGCGTGCGCTCGATTTCCGCGCGCAGCAGGTCAAGCAGAGCGCCGCGGTTCGACAGGCCGGTGAGCACATCGTGCGTGGCCTGATAGCGGAGCTTTTCCTGCGCCACGAGCAGGTCGTGCTGCAGCGACAGAACATCGGCGAGGGATTTGCTCTTTTCCCGATGAGCGGCTTCGGCCTGCAGCCGCAGCGTGTCCGCTTCCTCCAGCTGGGTGCGGATGACCCGCGTCTGCGCGCGAACGCGGCGGCGCAGGCCGACGTTCCACGCAATGAACACCATCACGACCGCGGAAAGAACGCTGGCGAAAATCAGCGTGTGCCGCGGTGTCCACCAGGACGGCCTTTGCAGCACCAGGACCTCATCCGGGGACTGCAGCAGGATCTTCAGGGCCTTCGGTGTTTTGCTGGGCGTGACCTCGAGTAAGCAGATCCCGGTGATGCGCAGCCGGCTTCCCGGCTCGAGGTTGTCAAAGCCTTCCGGAGTATCGGCGGGCAAGGCAGCGGAGAAGGTGGTGCCGCCGTCGGTCAGGAGCAGAGTTTTTTCCGATGCGGTGCGGGATTTGTAGAGCAATTGCCCGTCGATCCGCACGGGCTCGGCATCGTGATCTCCGGTCAGTGCCTGGGCGGCGGTGAGGATGACTGGAGCGGGCGGGCGTTCTACGCCGCTCCGGCGAACGATGGCCTCGTCGAGCACCGAGGTGTAGTCGCCGAGGGAAGGGAAGCCGACCACGTCGAGCAGATCGCCGACCGAGACAGTGGCCGGGACTTCGGTATGCACGAAGATGCCATGGTTCGCATCCATGAGCGTGAATTGCAGGGGACCCCATGTGGAGGTGACGACGCCCCGCACGTGAACACGATGGCCGCGTTCATGCTGGCTGGCCCGCATCACGTCGGAGGTCTCGCTGAGGGGCAGCGAAAAGGGATCGGCGGGCGCCGGTTCCAGCACCTGCACATAGGAAATGTCGGGCATGTACAGATGCACGCCGATGATCTGTTTGCGCTGGTTGAATCGGGTGCCGCACGCGGCGCGCAGCCGGATCCTGGCGTCGATGAGGTTGCTGTGGTCGCCCCCCTGCGGGTCCAGGGTGATGACGTCCATGAGATCCTGGCCGGAGGCAAGGGTGACGATAAGGTTGGCGCTGCTGGAAGCAGCGTGCCCGGCGTAGTACGTCACAGCCTGCGGTCTTCGCACGGATCGAACGATGCCCTCGATGGCCACCCATTGCGAATCGTAGAAGTCGGTGGAGAGGCGGTCGAAGCCGATCAGAGGTGCTTCAGGTAGCCTCTGGTTGCTTAGGATGCGAAAGTGCGGGTGCAGAAGGACCGGTTCCACGTCGCCCGGGCCGCTGACCGCATCCACCTCCACCACGTCGCCGGCGTGCAGGTCCGGCACCTGATCGCCGCGCGTGTCCACGAAGATGCCGTCGGTGGGGTCGATGATAAACAGAGCGTGGATGGCGGGATCGTAGAAGGTGATCTGCGCGCGATCGAGATGGACCGGATACCCCTTGATGGCTTCCGTGGTGGGGAGGGTGTGTGCCTGATGCGCCGTCCGCAGCACGGGCAGGGAATCGGTGGCTGCCCGGGCGGGGAGGGCGAGGAAAAACGGCAGGAACAGCGCAGGCAGCCATGCTCGGATCCACCCTGCGGCGACACACCGCGGCGACGTGGCCGTGAGCGGGTCACACGTGCGCTCGGGATCAGTCATGGGCCTGACTGCATCCATCCGGCTTTCCTCGTTGCGCGTTCCTGGCGCGCACCTCTCTTGAGAGAGTTATCGGCACGCGTGGGAGTAAGTATAAGTCAAGGCAGGAGCGTGAGGATGCCACGAAGGAGCCATGACTTACCGGGATACAGAGGCAACTCGCCGCACGGCGGATTTGTTGGGGATACGAACCGATCTTTTTGGAGTTATCCAGCCGCGGGATAACCCATGCCCGCCAAAACGCCTCGCATATACGCGAAGCTTTTGGTTACCCCAGGCATCGGGTCGTCGGGGTGGACTTCGTATTCGAGGTCGGCAAAGCCCTTGTATTGGATGGCCATGAGCGCCTCAAAAATATGGTGGACCGGCATTTTGCCGTCTCCCACCGCCACCTGGCTGTCTTTATCGTGAAAATCGGTCAGGTCCTTCATATGCATATTGAAGAGCCGCGGCCCCACGGCGTGAATCGCCTCGACGATGTCAGTTCCTGCGCGCACCGCGTGTCCCACATCGATACAACAGCCGATGCGGGGATCCATGCCGTGCACGGCTTTCAGGACGTCCAGGGGCGAGTGCCAGAGCTTGTCCTCGGGCCCATGATTGTGGATGGCCACGCGGATGTCGTATTCCTTCACAAACTTTTCAACGCGGGGCAGATCCTGGGGCGTCGGGTCACCGGCCACCATGACTCCGATTCCGGCTCGCTTCAGATACTCAAACTTGCCGCGCATGTCGTCGTCGGAGTCGGTGGCAAGAGAGATGGTTCCGGCGGCATGCAGGCGGATTCCGGCGGCCTGGTAGTCGGCGAGTGCCTGGGCTTCGGCTGTGGGATCCATGGGGAGATGATCCTTCACGTCCTTGGCGTTCAGGTCCTGGACATTGAGCTCCCTCATGAAGCCGATCATCTGCGAGCGTGTGAAGTTGCGGAAGGTGTAGCTGGCGAGACCGAGTCGAATCGGCGAAGTGGATTCGTCCGCGCCAGCCGCGGATGCGGCGCCGGCGGAAGCGGGAACCAGCGCCGCGGCTGCGGCCATGGCGCCGGAGACGACGAAGGTACGACGAGAAACTTCAGGATTCATAGAAACCACCAGGCGACGGGTTGGAATTTGGAGCACCCCTCTGAAGACCGTTACAGGTGCGGCTCCCATCCCTTCTCATATTCGCGGCCCCAGCCCTGCATGGCCTCGGCATCGCCGACGATTTTGCCATTGCTGGTGTCGAGTTTGAGCTCGCGCTGCACTTCCCAGGCAATGTTCGAGAGCTGCAGCATGGTCACAGCGACGTTGCCGACTTCGACGGGAGAACGCAGTTTCTCGCCCTTCGTGATGCCGGCGATAAAGTTGGCGAGGTGGTCGTTGGTCATCGAGTCGCGGCCGACCAGATCGGCGGACGAAGTCGCCTCCTTCTTCGCGCGGAATTCATCGGTCTTGTGGCCGCCCAGGTCGTATACCTCGTAGCCGTCGCGATCGACCAGCACCGAGCCGTTGGTGCCCATGATGGTCGAGCCGCGGTCGCGGTTGTCAATCTTCATTCCATTGCAGCAGCGGCAGTCCCAGGAGATGAGCGTGCCGTCGTACTCGTAGTTCGTCACCAGGGTGTCGTAGAACTGCCAGTCGTCTTTGTAGTGGTAGCGGCCGCCGGTGGCGGCCACGCGATTGGGATAGTCGACGCCCAGCGCCCAGCGGCAGACGTCGATTTCGTGCGTGCCGTTGTTGAGGGTTTCGCCGGTGCCCCATACGCGAAACCAGTGCCAGTTATAAGGCTGGACGTTGTCCTTGTAGGGTCTGCGCGGCGCGGGGCCCTGCCACAGATCCCAGTCGAGGGTCGGCGGCACGGGCGCGTCCTTGCCATAGCCGATGGACTTGCGCGTGTTTACGTACCAGGCCATCGCGGAGTAGGCCCGGCCGATCACCCCATCGTGAATCTTCTGGACGATTTCGATGGTGTGCGGCGAGGAGCGCTGCTGCGTGCCCATCTGCACCAGCTTGC
>PLDF01000092.1 GCA_003135055.1 Bryobacterales bacterium
ATTTCGCGGGCCGAAGGCCCTCGGTAACAGACCACAAAAGGCGATGGTCTGTTCTGCCAAGCGAGCGGCTAGGAGGCCGATTAGGGGCGCTGGCCGGAATATGATCGGAGACGCAATGATGATCGTTCGTGCAACCTCACTTCTGATAGCGATGGCAATCCCCCTCGTGGGCCAGGGTCTCGGGCAGGAGCGGCCGCCCGCGGTTCCCCTGATCGCGCACGACCCGTATTTCAGTGTCTGGTCGATGAGTGACAAACTCACCGACAGCGTCCCTTCTCACTGGACCGGCAAGCCGAATAGCCTGTCGGCCGCCGTCCGCATCGACGGCAGCTTGTACCGTGTGATGGGGCGCGAGCAGCGGCAGGTGACGCCGGCTCTCGATCAGACGCGGCTTGAGGTGCTGCCCACCCGCACCATTTACGAATTCAGCGGCGCGGGCGTCAAGGTGGGGCTCACGTTCTTCACGCCTGCGTTGCCCGACGACCTGGATGTGCTATCGAGGCCCCTCACTTACCTGGAATGGAGCATCGCCTCGGCGGACGGCAAAGAGCACGCCGCCGCCGTCTATTTCGATGCCGGTCCGGACATGGTGGTGAACGGGAGCGACCAGGCCGTGGAGGCCGCGCGCTACCAGGTGGACGGCCAGACGGTGCTGCGGATGGGGTCCAAGGAACAGGCGATCCTCGGGAAGCGCGGGGACGATTTGCGCATCGACTGGGGTTACCTCTATCTTGCTTCGGATAAGCCGGAAGGTCTCAGCACTGTGATCGGATCGCGCCAGCGCGTTCGCGGAGCGTTTGAGCAAACCGGCGCCTTGCCTGTCTCGGACGAGCTTCCGGACGGTGGGCCGGCCCGGCGCGGCGGTCCGATTGTGCTGGCTCTATCTCTGAACTTCGGCAAGGTAGGCGCGGCTACGGTATCGCGTTACATGATGATCGCGTATGACGACCTATACTCGATCGAGTTATTCAACCGGAAGCAGCGCGCCTGGTGGCGCCGCAACGGCGACGACGCAGCCACCTTGCTGAGCGCCGCCCGCCGCGACCACGACTCGCTGCTGGCGCGCTCGAAGACCTTCGACGAAGAGCTAATGGCCGACATGACAACGGTTGGCGGCGAGAGATACGCCCGTCTGGCCGCGCTGGCCTATCGACAGACGCTGGCCGCGCACAAACTGACCGCGGATTTCGATGGGACCCCGATGTTCTTCCCCAAGGAGAATTTCAGCAACGGCTGTATCTCCACGGTGGACGTGATCTATCCCGGTTCGCCGTTCCCGCTGCTGTTCAATTCGAAGCTGGTGAGAGCGGAGCTGGAGCCTGTAATGCAGTATGCCTCGACGGGCCGCTGGAAGTGGCCGTTCGCGCCGCATGACCTGGGTACTTATCCGCTGGCCAATGGCCAGGTCTACGGCGGCGGCGAGCTGACCGAAGTGAATCAGATGCCTGTGGAGGAGAGCGGCAATATGCTGATCATGATCGCCGCCCTGGCAAAAGTGGAAGGCAACGCGGCCTACGCCGAAAAGTATTGGCCGCTGCTCAAGAGGTGGGCGGACTATCTGAAGGAGAAGGGGCTCGATCCCGAGAACCAGCTCTCCACGGACGATTTCGCCGGCCATCTGGCGCACAACGCCAACTTATCGATCAAGGCCATTCTTGCGCTCGGCTCCTACAGCATGCTCGCCGACATGACTGGCCGCAAACAGGAAGCCGCGGAGTATCGTAAGACCGCCGAGCAGTTCGCCGCGAAATGGCAGACACTCGCGGCCAATGGCGATCATTACCGCCTGGCGTTCGACAAGGAAGGCACGTGGAGCCAGAAGTACAATCTGGTATGGGACCAGATTCTGGGATTGCACCTGTTCCCCGTTGAGATCGTGCGAAAGGAAATCGCGTTCTACGAGAAGACCCAGAACCAGTACGGCATTCCGCTCGATAACCGTAAGGACTACACCAAGCTCGATTGGCTGGTGTGGAGTGCGACGCAGGCGCCCGACAAAGCCGATTTCGAGAAGCTGATCGCGCCGGCCTACCAGTGGCTCAACGAGACTCCCACGCGTGTGCCGCTGACTGACTGGTATGACACCAAGACCGGCAAACAGCAGGGCTTCCAGGCGCGCAGCGTGGTGGGCGGCATCTTTATCAAGATGCTGTCAGACCCTGCTATGTGGAAGAAGTACTCTCAGCGAGCTATGAGTCACACGCCGGTGAACTGAGAGACCGACCCGACCTCGCTTGGTAGGACAGACCATCGCCTTTTGTGGTCTGTCATGTTTCGCTAAAGTACAGCCCGCCTGACAGACGACAAAAAACGATCGTCTGTCCCACCTCACGCCACCTCACATCCGACTTGACCAGAATGTAGTAACTCCAGAGACAGGCCGGGAGGCCTGTCCTACTTCGAGGCGGCATAAGCGGCGATCTCCAGCATGTCGTCGTCGCTGAGCTGGCTCACCACCTTCATCATGAGTGGAGTCCACAACCCCTTGCGGGCGCCCGCCTGCATGTCATACATCTGTCGCACGAGGTAGCTCGGCGACCGGCCGGCAATTCCCGGAACCGGGCCGAGGCCTTTCAAGTCCGCGCCGTGGCAGGCGCCGCACGCGAGAGTCTTGCCGCCGCCCGAAGTCGCCAGAGTCTCACCTTTCTTAACGCTGCCCGGCGGCGCGTAGGCGATGAAACCCGAGCGCGGGTTGCGGTAGGTCTCGGTGGCTTCGGCGCTTTCGGGGACTTCAATGATGCGCTTGCCGAGCGGTTCTTTTTCGTTGCCGTCGAGCGCGAGGAACAGGCCGCCTGAGATGCGAGTCTTGGGCGCCATATCGGTTTCCACTACTCTGATCCACGGGGTCCACGGCATGGCGCCGAAGTACTCGGCGGTCGCCTTGATCTCTTCGTCCGTCATGGCCTTCGCAATCGCGATCATGGCGTTCGTGTTGGCCTTCCGCGGCTCGGCGCTCTTGCGGTTGCCGTTCCTGAAATCGTTCATCTGCTGGATGAAGTAGGCCACCGGGAAACCGGCGATGGGGGCGTTTTCCGCGCGGCCCTTGCCGTTCGGATAGTGGCAAAGGGCGCAGGCGCGCACGTCGGGCCGGCGGCCGTGCGCGACGATCTCCGGCATGGGAGGATGGTCGCCCGGAAACCAGTCGGCGGGACCGAAGCCGTCGCGGATCTGCGCCAAAGTGAACTCCAAGGTGCTCCCTGCGAGGCGTTTCGGGCTGTTGTCGGGAGCCGCCGGCGCGCCGCGGCCGCCCGCCGGGGCAGCTGGGGCGCCCGGTTGCGGAAAGCCGTACGCCCAAGCGGGCGGTCCATCGGCCGCGAGAGAGACGCTCACTGTCAATGCCGACGCGAGTGCGATAATCCGAATTCCTGCCTGACTGTTCATATGGTTCCTTACACTTTACAGCACGATGGACCACGGCGGCGGGCGCCGAAGCATTTTCGGAACATCTTCGGAAGATCGGCAGTGCCTGAAAGTTGCGTCGATTACAAATCGGTTGAGGATGGCTTGAAAATCGCCTCGCGTGACTGATAAAGATTTCATCAGTTTCGCGTCCCAAAATGCCGGAACGCGGGCGAGAGGCCGGAGGCCGCGAAAGTAATGAAAGCGTTCGGTGAACTAAACCGTGGCGTGGGGCTGGGTCGTTAATGGGTCTCGTTCCGCTACCAGGCTTGGCTGGGTTTTCGGGAGGCGGGGAAATGGCGGAAAGAAGAGTTGGGCGGGCTTCGCTACCATGGAGGCGTGTCTACTCGCCAGCACGCCGGCCCCGGACCCGCCGCTCCGGATGTTCCTGAACCCTCGCTCGCAGAGCGCGCACGCACTCTGGTTTCGCTCGGCCGAACCGCTAGCCTGTCCACGCATTCGCGGAAGTTCGCGGGGTTTCCGTTCGGCTCCGTGATGCCGTATGCGGCTGACGATCTGGGGCGCCCGGTCCTTTTCATCAGCAGCATGGCTATGCACACCCAAAACCTGCACCGGGACGCGCGCGCCAGCCTGCTGATCGCTCAACCGGATTCTTCCGGCGACCCCTTGGGGGCAGCCCGCGTCACGCTTCTGGGCACTGCCGCGGAAGCGCCGGCGGAGGAGGTGCGCGATCTGTATCTTTCGCGCCATGAGAACGCGAAGTATTGGCAGGAGTACAGCGACTTCGCGTATCGCAGGCTGGAGGTATCGAGTGTTTACTTCATTGGCGGCTTCGGCGTAATGGGGTGGGTTTCGGCTGAGGAATACGCCGGCGCGCGGCCCGATCCTCTGGCCGAAACGGCGCAGGAAATCGTCCGTCACATGAACGCCGATCATGCGGATGCTCTGCTGCTGATCGCCCGCCGGTTTGCGGACGAAGCCGCCAGCGAGGCTTTCATGACAGCCGTGGACCGCCTGGGATTCCATCTCCGGCTCAAAACCGGCGACAGAGTTCATGGGCGCCGCGTGGCTTTCCCGCGCGAGGCCGGGACCAAGGACGAAGCCAGAGCGGTTTTGGTGGAGATGGTCCGGGAGGCTCGATCTTCCGATTCGCATTGATGGCGCCGGGTGAGTCAGCTACATCTCAGGAGACTTGCCGGCATACTCCACGGCCGGCAAATCAGCGGGTATGCGCGAGTGCGAATCCGATCGAGGCGCATGAAATGAAGGGGGGTTGCGGGCGGAATATTGCCGGCGCCGGCAAAGCCGTACTCGTCCCGGCTGTCTGGTTCAAATCGCGAAGGCGATGCGGACGCGAGTCTTGACCTGGGTCCAGTCCCGCTCACTGAGGTGACCAGTT
>PLDF01000010.1 GCA_003135055.1 Bryobacterales bacterium
GTGGGTGTGGTTCACTTCGAATTTCAATACGGCGTCATCCGCCAATTCCTGCCTGGTCTACTACGCCAGGGCCACGAACCAGTTGTTCCTGCTCAACGACGCTGGCACGACTTATTCTTCCGCGGCGCCTGGTGCGGCAGTGACGCTGAGCAACAGTCAGTGCTCAATCAATATGGCGGCGGCGAGCGCCACGCCGTCGGGGACGAATCTGATCGTGAACCTGCCGGTGACGTTTACGGCAGGGTACGCTGGAGCGAAGAACACCTACATGTATGCGGCGGGGTCGAGCGCCAACAGCGGATGGCAGTCGATGGGCAGTTGGACTGTGCCCGCGGGACCGCCGCCAGCGCCGGTATCGGTGACGCCGGGAAGCGGGTCGGGAGCGCAGCAGACGTTCGCGCTGCAGTACGCCGATCCGTTGGGGGCCACGGATTTGGCGACGGTGTGGGTGTGGTTCACCGCGAATTTCAATACGGCGTCGTCCGCCAATTCCTGCCTGGTCTACTATGCAAAGGCCGCGAACCAGTTGTTCCTGCTTAACGACGCCGGCACGGCCTGGTCTTCGCCCGCGGCGCCTGGGGTGGCTACGACTGGTTCGGCAATGACGCTGAGCAACAGTCAGTGCTCGATCAACGCGGCGGCGGCGAGCGTGACGACCTCTGGGACGAATCTGACCTTGAACCTGCCGGTGACGTTCACGGCAGCGTACGCCGGGGCGAAAACCACCTACCTGTATGCGGCAAGGTCGACCGCGAACAGCGGATGGCAGGCGATGGGAACTTGGACTGTGCCTGCGGGATTTCCCCCAGCGCCCGTGTCAGTGACGCCGGGCAGCGGGTCGGGAGCACAGCAGACGTTCGCCTTACAGTACGCCGACTCATTAGGGGTTACGGACCTGGCGACGGTGTGGGTGTGGTTCACCTCGAATTTCAATTCGGGGTCATCGGCCAATTCCTGTCTGGTCTACTACGCCAGGGCCACAAACCAGCTGTTCCTGCTCAACAACGCAGGCACGACTTACTCTTCCGCGGCGCCAGGGGCAGCAGTGACGCTGAGCAACAGTCAGTGCTCGATGAATGCGTCGGCGGCGAGCGTTACGCCGTCTGGGACGAATCTCACCCTGAACCTGCCGGTGACGTTCGCGGCGGCGTACGCCGGAGCGAAGAGCACCTACATGTTTGCGGCGGGGTCGAGCGCCAACAGCGGATGGCAGTTGATGGGCGCCTGGACTGTGCCTGCGGGATCGGCGCCGGCGCCAGTGTCAGCGACTCCCAGCAGCGGGTCGGGAGCGCACCAGACGTTCGCCTTACAGTACGCCGACTCATTAGGGGCCACGGACCTGGCGACGGTGTGGGTGTGGTTCACTTCGAATTTCAATACGGCGTCATCCGCCAATTCCTGCCTGGTCTACTACGCCAGGGCCACGAACCAGATATTCCTGCTCAACGACGCCGGCACGGCTTTTTCTTCGCCCGCGGCGCCGGGGGTGGCGGTGACGCTGAGCAACAGTCAGTGCTCTGTCAACGCAGTGGCGGCGAGCGTGACAGCGTCGGGGACACCGTCTGGGGCGAATCTGACGTTGAACCTGCCGGTGACGTTCACGGCGGCGTACGCCGGGGCGAAGAGCACATATATGTATGCGGCGGGGCAGAGCGCCAACAGCGGATGGCAGGCGATGGGAAGTTGGACTGTGCCTGCGGGATCGGCGCCAGCGCCGGTGTCAGTGACGCCCAGCAGCGGGTCGGGCGCCAGCCAGACGTTCGCGTTGCAGTACGCCGACTCGCTTGGGGCCACGGACCTGGCGACGGTNNAACCAGTTGTTCCTGCTCAACGATGCCGGCACGGCCTGGTCTTCGCCCGTGACGCCTGGGGTGGCAGTGACGCTGAGCAACAGTCAGTGCTCAGTGAATGCGGCGGCGGCGAGCGTGATTGCGTCGGGAACGAATCTGACGGTGAACCTGCCGGTGACGTTCGCGGCCGGGTACGCCGGGGCGAAAGGCGCCTACATGTACGCTGCGGGGCTGAGCGCCAACAGCGGATGGCAGGCGATGGGAACTTGGACTGTGCCATAGGCGATCGTTCAAGGGAGCGTGCGGAGCAAGTGATTGCGCGCGCCGGTACCTTATGTTACTCTTGGCAGTCTTGTATTAATTTATACATAAGTTCCATGTGCCGAGTCGGGAGGCCCTGGTGCGACGTAGCCTTAATATTCCGGATTCCGTTCTCCGGCTGCTATGCGGTCTAGTCTTTTTCGAGGCCCTGCTATCCGGTCAGATTTCGAGTCCCGTTGGCCTCAGTTCTTCACCTAACCCGGCGAACTACGGACAGGCCGTCACGCTGCAAGCCACTGCACCAACAGGCGCTACCGGCAAGGTGACATTTTACGACGGCACGACCGTGCTGGGCATCTCCACGATCTCGGGGACACAGGCGGCGCTGACTACCACGCTGCTGGCATCGGGACCAGATCGTTGCGGGCGTATTACCCAGGTAACGGCACGACCACTGCCGGCAGTTCCGCGCCGATTTCGCAGACGGTGGTCGCCGGGGCATCCTTGGGATTTCAGCCCGCGGCCGCGTACGCCACGACTGCGACTTCCGAATTCACGGCAGTGGGCGATTTTAACGGCGACGGCAAACAGGATCTCGCCGTCGCGACCTCAAGTGGCGTAAACATCTTGCTGGGGAACGGCGACGGGACCTTTCAGGCCGCTGTGAACTACAGCGCGGGCACTTCCTTCGGAGGCGTGGTGGCGGGCGATTTCAATGGCGATGGCAAGACGGACCTCGCCGTCAGCTCAAACCAGTACGGCGGCGACCTCAGTGTGTTGCTGGGCAACGGCGATGGGATTTTTCAGACTGCCGTCAACTATACCGCAGGATACCTTCCGGAATCTGTGGTTGCAGCGGATTTCAACGGCGATGGAATTATCGACTTGGCCACGGCCAATTACGGAAATGGCGTGAATGTACTACTGGGCAACGGCGACGGGACGTTTCGCGCCGCCGTTAACTATGCCACCGGCGTCTTCGGGGCGTCGGTCGCCGTCGCCGATTTGAACGGTGATGGCAAAGCCGACCTAGTTATCGCCACTGATAACGGCGTCAGCGTGCTATTAGGTAAGGGCGATGGGACCTTCCTGGCAGCCACCACCTCCAATGCGGGGACGAGCTTCAGTTCCATAGCCGTGGCGGATTTCAATGGCGATGGCAAAGCAGACCTGGCCCTGACTGGCTTCTATTCCTCCAGCCTCAGCATAATGCTGGGCAACGGCGATGGGACCTTTCAGCCGGCGGTGACCTATGGAGTAAGCTATGAGTCCGGGACCGTGATCGCCGGCGATTTCAATGGCGATGGGAAAGTGGATTTGGCGGCCGCGAGCGCCTACTGCTGTGCTTCTAACCCTCTGAATGTACTTTTCGGCAATGGCGATGGCACATTTCAGGCCGCCGTGAGCTACTCTTTCGCCCAGGAACCAGTGGCACTGGCCGCCGGCGACTTCAACGGCGACGGCAAAGCGGACCTTGTCGCGTCTGGTCAAACCTTCTCTACCACCACAAGCAACCAGGGCGTGAACGTGCTCTTAGGCGGCGCGATTCCGGATTTGTCGATCGCTCTGCAGCGCAACGGCGGGCTCACACAGGGGCAGAGTGGCGCGGCCTACGACATTACTGTCACGAACGGCGGCGCTATAGCTACTTCGGGCGCTGTCGGCGTAGTGGCATCTCTCCCCACCGGCATCGCCGCCACCGCCCTCGCGGGGAATGGCTGGACTTGCGTTCTGGGGACGCTGGTATGCACGCGCTCCGATTCGCTAGCCGCGGGCGCAGGCTATCCGGTCATTAAAATAACAGTCACCGTGGCGGGCAATCTCACTGGCAATGTCACCAGTTCAGCCACGGTATCCGGCGGGGGCGACCAGAACTCCGCCGACAACACCGCTACCGACACAACCTTCGTCCGGTACGCCTCGTCCACCAGCCTGACCGCATCGCCAGGCGCCGCGGTGTTGGGCCACGCGGTCACTCTAACAGCTACGGTCACTTCCGGGGCGACGGGCAAAGTCACATTCTACGATGGCGTCACGGTCCTCGGCGTGGCCACTCTCGCTGGCGCACAGGCCGCCTTGGTCACCTACCTTCTGCCCTCCGGCGCCAGATCGCTGCACGCCGAGTATGATGGCGATTCCACTTACGGGCCGGGCGTTTCCCCCGCATGGCTGGAAACGATTACCGCGGCGGCAACGAACGGAATGGCGCCAGCGACAAGCTACAAACTAGGCGCCGGAACCACAACCGTTGCCGTGGGTGACATCAATCGGGATGGCAAGCCCGATTTGGTAACCGTAGGTAACGGCCGCGTCAGCGTGCAGTTCGGCAATGGTGACGGAACCTTTCGGCCGGCGGTGATAACAACGATCGCGGGCACTAACCCCTATAGCCTGGTGGTTGGAGATTTCAATGGCGATTAATGGCGATGGCAATCCGGACGTGGCTTTCGCCGACGGCAACACTGGCATCTATGTGCTCCTCGGCAATGGCGGCGGCACTTTCCAGTTCGCCGCGCAGTATAGCCCATCTGCGGGCTTAGGGGAAGTTAAATAATA
>PLDF01000415.1 GCA_003135055.1 Bryobacterales bacterium
GATGAGGATGCACCTTTGGAACTGCGCCCATCGTTGTCCCCGCACAATCATGGCACGAGTCACGACCTTATGGACAACACTGAGCCATAAGCCGCGGGCAGCCTGGATGGCGGTACGTTCGCCTCAGTAGATTCAAGAGGCTTATCAATGGACGGCGCTCTATGCACCCTTAATCAGGCCCGACTGGTAGCCGCGTTTGACCTCTTCGACGGCGTCCTCCGGCATGAGTTTCCAGAGTTCGCGAACGACGTTACTGAGTCCCTCTGGATTATTTTGTGAGACGAACGCGCGGCCTTGGTCGCAAAGACGATTGGCGCGGACCTGATCAGTCAGCGATGGCGAATCCTTTTCGATTTGCTGAAATTGGTAGACCCAAAAAGCTGGCTGCGCGAATAGCAGTTGCCAGTAGAGCGCACGACCTTGTTTGAGTTTCGCTCGTAGATCGTCGATCCCGCGCGCACCAATGACCCGCTCGAATTCCTTGGAGAGTGCGTCGACTTGGTTCTTCAGGTTAAGTTGAGTGGTTCTGGATCCCTCGTCCACCAATTGCTTTGACAACTCCCGCGCTTCTTCCACAAGGATCGGCCACTCTAGACCGTCGGCGACCCCGTCGATAGCGAGCTTCAGTTCAAGCAGTCGATGCTCACACTTCATGGCGGCGTCAAGCGCGTCGGCATTCTCCGCGAGGGCCTTAAGTTCCGTCACCAGAGCGCCTGCTCGAAGATCCGTCAAACGTTTCGCGCCCGTCGTGTCGTTGACGGCCTGCGCCTTCCCAAGCGTCTCGTCAAGGCGATCCAATTCGGCGGCTACATCGCCGCGAACGGTTCGCGGCTCGCGCGGACTGACATTCATTCGAAGTGTGGCCTCAAAATCGACATCGAGAATTGGTACGTATGCCCTCACTACTATTATGCGCGAGGCATCGATTTCTAGCGTCACCTCGATTTCGCTGTGGGCCGGGAGATCCCGCGGAATATTGTCGCCAGAGATGACCAGCGTTCCTACATGCCGATTGCGATCACCCTTGCTGGCTTCACCCTCGCACACTGGAATGCGAAGCACTGCCGCCTTTTCACCCTTCTTAAGCAGCAGTGCCGATGCGTACGTTCGAGTGACTTTTGCCGGGAGACCGCGCCCACGTTCAAGGAAGCAGTCATAGCCGTTATCCGCCAGCGCGACTCCCATGGAATTCATCAGGGGCTGTTCATCAACCACTGCACCGACAGTATACGTCAGGGAATCCGGAGTTACGCGCTGACGTTGTCCAGTGGCGTCGAACAATCCGATGGAATATACATTTCGACAGCCACGCTCCGCACGCAGTGTGGCCGTAAAAACGCCTTCGGCCGACACAGGAAGTTTGCCGCTCCGCCATTTAGTTTCCGCCGACACCAACTCGATTGTGAATCCCGTCAGAGTGGTACCTCGAGGGGCGGCAATACGGCCGCCTACCAACGGGGCGCTGTCCACGCCGACGGGTTTGTGCCTAAGATCAATGCTGAATTCACCCCGCGGTGTCGGACTGGGCTTCTCCAGCCGGCGCTGGGTTCCGGCAAATACCGCGGCACCGCGGGCGACTACAGTGAGAGGATCGACGCTGTGCTCGAGAGGAATACCGAGTGCGCTTCGAAGTTGGTCTCGAAAGTACGGAGCCAAGGTAGGACCGCCTACGAGAATGAGCTTTTCGATCGCACCGGGCGCCAATCGCTTCTCTTGGAGCACGCGTCGGCAAATGTCGGCAGATCGCGCAATAATAGGCTCCGCGATGGACACCACAGCGCTCCGCGTCAACTCGAATTCCGGCTCGATAGTCTCGCCGTTCTTCCCTTGGAAGCGGCACTCGTCAATCCATACGCTGTCCTCGCGCGACAGCCGAATCTTCGCGCGCTCAACAGAACGTTTTAGGAGCGCGAACGCAGTACGCCAACGATCGTTTCCTCGAGAAAAATCTTCTAAATGATGCTCCTTGGTCAAGTATGGGGCGATAAGTGAATCGATCAGAGTCCAGTCGATATCGGAACCGCCGAGAAAGTTGTCCCCGCCATGATTGACGACCCGGATTGTGCCGTCTTCCGCCTTGATTACAGCGGCATCAAATGTCCCGCCACCGAAATCGTAAACAAGCCAATACGATTTGTTTCCTTCCGCCTGAAAGCCGTGAGCCAACGCTGCCGCGACGGGCTCTTGCAGTAAGGGACTCTGAACGAAGCCCGCGAGCTCCGCCGCTTTGCGGGTGGCATCGCACTGATGCAGTTCAAAGGCGGCGGGCACAGTGATTACGGCCGCGTCGATCGACTCGCCTTGGCGCTGCTGAACGTTCCCACGAAGTTCTTTAAGCACCTCCGCAGAGAGCTCTTCCGGTCGCTTAGATAGGCCGCTGCGCTTGAACGTATATTGATGGTTGGCGCCCATTTGCCGCTTGAATTCTCCGAACGCATTATCTGGGTCCGAGGAACTGAGATCTCTGGCTTCACTTCCCACGCGAAAGGCACCACGCCGGTCCATTCCAACCACGGACGGAGTAATGTCGGCGTCCTGATTGTTTTTGATAATCTCCGTGCTGACACCGCGAAGTACCGCGATGGCGCTATTCGTCGTTCCAAGGTCAATCCCAAAATCGATGGTCGATCGTGCCATAACTATTGTTGTCCTTCTGCTGGCGTTGCAATCACGACTTCACCGCGCTGGAGCAGATGCTCCCCCCACAAAACGGATGGCCGTATGGTCTCTATGACGACTTCCCGCTCGATTCCCGCCTGTGGCTGCGCGGCCACTACCTTGATCGCTTGGCCATAGTCGTATGATTCGCCGGTATGATCCTTAACGCGTACGCCGAACTCGTTGAGGCTGAGCACGATTGCGTCAACATTCCGTTCCAATCGACGCCGTTCCGCTGAGGACTCATCGGCCGGCCATTGCTTTAGTCGCACCTGCGCCTTCCATGCGTTGGTCGCGATGTCGGCAAGCATCCTCTGGAATTGCACTCCATCGATGTGGATCACGGGCGGCTGTGGTATTGCCTCGTCAGATCGGTGGATTGGTGGATTGGCGTCGTCACCCGCGACCATATTGGGCCCGCGAAAATGCGGAACACGAATTTTCATCAGATTGATCCTTCGAGGAGGACATTCCTTCCCAATTGGTTAGTGTCCATATTGCTCAAGTTTCTTGTTGTAGGCATCGATCAGACTATTGGTTTGGGCGGTCTGCTGTCGGACGCGAGCAAGCAACGCGTTGTATGGATCGACGAGCTCGTTTGACTCGGCCATTAAATGCCGCGCCTTGGACGCGAGACGGTTGTATTTCGCAACTTCGGCATTGAATCGTTGCAACGCCGATTCGTCCTCTTGGGACACTAGCGGGCGCTCTTGTTCTATGTTTGTGCCAAGTCGATCGAGCTCGTCTTGCGCGGATTGAGCCGCTTGGCGTCTCGCGTCGAGGGCCTGCTGAGCGGCATTGAGTTGAGCCTCCAGCTGATTCTGCTGTGCTTGCGAAGCCTCGGCGGACGCTCGGTCTTGAGCCAGTTCCGCGCTCCTGTAAGTGGGGATTCGGTACGTTTTATCGGTATCCGGCTGACGCGGAACAGACGTGCCACCTCTCGCCAGCAGCTGCAGATCAGGTTGCTCGGTGAGCATATTGTAGATTTTAAGAACTCTGGAAACGTAGGCTATCGTTTCGGTGACCGGCGGTATCTGGCCGCCATTGCGCTCGACCGCCTCTTCGCCGGCGTTGTATGCCGCGAGCGCCAACCTGATGTCTTTACCGAAGCGGTCGATGAGAAACTTCAAGTAACGCGCGCCCGCGTGCACATTCTGTCGCGGATCGTAGGGATTTGAAACACCGAATCGAGTA
>PLDF01000482.1 GCA_003135055.1 Bryobacterales bacterium
TGCATCATGAGTGAGGGTTCTGCAGCAGGTTCTGGCTCCAGGTGTGTAGCACGGCCAGGAACCCGATTTGTGCGCCGAGGCGCCGTGGGGCGGCTGCGATCTCCAGTAGCGTCTGAGAGACCGCACGAAACAACAGCCCGTACACCAGTTGCGCGTTCTGTAAGATCAGCATGGCGAGTGATTGGGGCACGGTGAAGACTACGTGGCAGTAGGGCACGGGCAGCAGTTCCTTGGCTCTTTCTGCCAGCCAGCGGTCGCGCGCGGTGGATTGGCACTTCGGACAACTGCGATTGCGGCATGAGTTGTAGGCCATCGCCTCGTGGGGGCAACTATCGCACTGTTCGAGATGTCCGCCCAGAGCGGCAGTACGGCAGGCGCCGATGTCGCGGAGAGCTTTGCGCTGCTGCGGGGAGACGGTGTGTCCCCATCGTTGCAGAAAAGCCTCCCCAAATTGACGGAAGACATCGGCCACTTCGAGCCGATGTTCTCTCACCTTCTTCTGCCGTCACAGTCAGTGGTCAGGATTTCCCGTATCGGCAGGTCGTCGAGCGGACTGATTGTGGTCCGAAACCTGGCTTCGGAGACATGCAGATAACGGGCGGTCGTCTTCAGATCGGAATGACCCAGCAGAAGCTGAATGACGCGCAAGTCTGTGCCTGCATCCAACAGGTGAGTTGCAAATGAGTGCCTCATCACATGCGGATGCACGCGTTTTTTGATGGCGGCCTTTTTTGCGAGTTTGCGGCAGAGCTGACGCATGCCGGACAGATCCATCGGGCAGCCCGGTTTGTGGCCGGGGAATAGCCAGTCTTTCGGTTTATAGGAGCGACAATAGATCCGCAGCAACTCCAAAAGCTTGGGCGAGAGCATCACCTGCCGGGGAAGTTGTCCCTTGCCTTCCCGCACGAGAACCAGCATCCGTTGGCTGTCGATGTCGGTGACCTTCAGTTGCTGCGCTTCCGCGCAACGCAATCCGGTGGCGTAAAGCGTGGCGAGCAGCGCCCGATGCTTCAGATTCGGTGTGGCATCGAGTAGCGCCGTGACTTCCTCACGGCTCAGCACGGTCGGCAAGGGACGCCGTACCTTGGGCCTGGCGACCTCCTGCGCGAACCATTGCTGTTTGAGTGTGCGGGTGTAAAAGAACTTCAACGCCGCGGTTCGCTGCACGAAAGTCGACCAGGCGAGCTTTCTCTCATCCAGCAGGTAGAGTTGATATTGCCGGATCTCCTCGGGTCCCATCTTGTCGGGCGACCTGTGAAAGTAGCGGGCGAAATCGGCAACGGTGTTTATGTAAATGAGGATCGTGTTCGGGGAGTAGTTCCTAAGCCGGAGATCCTCGGTCATTCGCTTGCGTAGTTCGGTCATGAACAACCTCCTATCGGTCGCTCAATGCTCTCAAACTGCGGGGAATGCTGGGGGTGTCTGCCGCGCCAGCGGCTTAGTACAAGTCCCCTTCATGTCAACTGGCCGTATAACGCCCATCCCGTTGATGCTTGCGGCTTCAGTACCCGAGCAGGGGCGCCAGTCTGGACCGAACTTCGTCGATCGCCTCGGTGGAGCAGCGCCCGGCTTTTTCCGCGCGGCGGGCTTTCCAATCGACGCTCTTCACATGATCGGCCAGGATTACACCTGTTGCCCCACGAGCGGCGGGAACGGCCACTTCGAACGGATATCCCTTGACCTGGTTCGTGATCGGACAAACCAGCGCCAGACCGGACTTCGCGTTGTATGTTCTCGGACTCAGCACCAGCGCCGGACGCCGTCCCGCCTGCTCGCGGCCCGCTTGCGGGTCGAACGTCAGCCAAACGAAGTCACCGGTCTCAGGCACGTAGGCCGTGCTCACCAGGATTCCTCACCTTGCGGTTGTCCCCAGTCCGTTTCCCGATGACGATTCTTGGACGTGATCCGCGAGACCAGCTCGGACAATTCGTACCTCCGCCGGGCTGGGCGCAAGACGATGCTGCCCTCGCGGTCAAAAGCCAACGCCAGACAGTCTCCCTCGTTGAGGCGCGCCTCTTTGGCGATCGCCTGCGGAATCCGGACCGCCAGGCTGTTCCCCCATTTGGAAACGGTGGTTTCATTTCGCATATGTATCTACTTCGAATATACATCCGGCGTCCCTTCGATCCAAGCCGGGTTCAACTGCTGCACTTGGCCGCATTACCCAGACCGCCGGCTTGGCGTGCCAGAGCGCAGCAGGGGCGGCAGGCCGGTCGCGAAACGGTCTCAGATCCCGCTACCCATTTCTTAGCGAGTTCCAGCGGAAGTTCCCGGCCTACTGCCGTAGCGGCTTTTCGCAGGGTGCTTAGCGTGACCGCTTCGTATTCGGGGTCAAGCAGGCGGTCCAGAGCAGCGCGGCTGGTGTGCATCCTCCGCGCCATTTCAGCCTTGGAAAAGTTCTTCTCCTTCATGGCGGCTTCCACCTGTCGAGCGAGAATGCGTTTGATGGCGGTCGCGGTAACTTCCTCGCGGATGCCCTCCTCACCGAGCCAGCTATCAAAGGATGATCCGATGTTCTTTTTCTTCATGACTCTCCTCCTCTCTTCCGTTTGAGCGCCAAATCAATCTCGCGTTGCGGAGTCTTCCGGGTCTTTTTGATGAAACCGTGTAACAGCACCATGCCACCTTGCTCTACGCAGAAAAGAACCCGCGCAATTCGGCCGCGCGGCAAGCTACTCCTGACTTCCCACAATTCCCGGCCAAGCGAACCAACAAGCGGCATGCCGATCGGCCATGAAAACTCAACTTCCTTGATATCTTCCTTGGTACCTACGCCGAGCATTTTCCTTTCGTCCGGCTCAAGCGCTTTCAACCATTCCCGCACCGGCTCGCGCCCGTCATCGGAGCGGTAAAAGCGCGCCGGCACGCGTTTGAGGCTCGGATTCATAGGGCACGGTACCATTTTTGGTACTGTTCGACAACACCCATTCGGATCGGCGAGTCCGAACACCGAACTCTTCTCTTCATCGAACACTGCAACCATAAACCCGGAACAAAGCGGGCCGCGGCTGCGTATGCTTTGAATCGAGGAGCGCTATGCGCGTGAGCCGTACCATTCTGTTGTTGCTGGTCCCTGCTCTGCTGCCGATGACCGGCTGCCTATACATGGATGTAGAAGGATTCGGCAGGTTCAACCGCGATTTCCACTTCAGTTTCCCCATGAAGCAGGGCGGCCATCTGTCGGTGGAGAGCTTCAACGGCGGCGTGGAAATCTCGGTGTGGGATCAAGCGACGATCGACATCAGCGGAACCAAGTATGCGCCCACATCGGATCAGGCGGATGCCATGAAGGTGGATGTAGACCATACTCCCGACGCGGTCTCGGTGCGCGCCGAGCGGCAATACGAATGGCGCGGCAACCACGGCGTACGCTTCGCCATCAAGGTTCCGCGGGGAACCGTGCTCGACCGCGTCGTGACGTCGAACGGGTCGATTCACGCGAGCGATGCCAGCGGGCCGGCGCGGTTGAAAAGCTCAAACGGGGCCATACGGGTGGAGAAGTTCCGCGGCAGCCTGGACGCGCAGACGAGCAATTCCACCGTGGAGCTGAATGACGTGGAGGGCGACGCGACCGTGCATAGCTCGAATGGACGCATCCGGGCCGAGGGCATTCGCGGATCGCTGGACGCAGACACCAGCAACAGCGGCGTGACGGCGATTCTGGAGCGCGCGGACCGGCCGGTGCGGGTGGAGAACCGCAATGGCGGCATCGATTTGACGCTGCCGGCGGGCTTCACGGGCGGTGTCCGGGCCCATACCAGCAACAGCGGGATCACGCTGCGCCTGGCGGACCCGGTCAACGCGCGGGTGACGGCGCGGACCAGGAACTACGGTGTGACATCGGATTTCGATGCGCGGATGCATGGCGAGCTGCGGAAGGACGAGATCGACGGCGAGATCGGCAACGGCGGAATGCTGCTCGATTTGGAGACGTCGAACGGACCGATACGGCTGCTGCGGCGATAGCGGAGATGTGGCGCACGCACTCTCGAATGCAAAAGGGCAAAGCCCTTTGTTGCAGTTGCTGCCTTACCCGGCGAGCCGGCAAATAAACACTTCCGATCGGCTGCTTCCAGCACGCGATCGAACCCGCTTGGCCCGCTCTCCCGACTCTGCGTTCGGCACGGGTTAGCTTGTTCGGCGTTCTCCGTGGTCAACGGCCTTCCCTCCGCACCCTCCGCCTGCGGTCTCCAGGTCTTGTGCGGTGCTTCGCTGGCGCCGCCGCCTCTCCGGATAGCGGCACTCCGATCGGGAAGCGCTCAGGCAAAAGAAGCCGCCCATTGGGTTTGGGAATAGCGCGTCCGAGTTCCCGAGCGGTTTCCAGCCATTCGGCAATCACCCCTTTAGCTCTGGCAAGGGCTTCCTGCCGGGTGGAACCATCGGCCGCGCAGCCAGCCAACTCGGGGACCTCGGCTATAAACGCATGATCGTCGTTACTCCAATAGAGAATGATCTCGTACTCTGAGGGCGTGCGCCACGATTGACTTGTGGTAACATCCCCGCATGCAACGCCGTTTTTTCCTGCCCCTAGCGGTATTTCTCGCGCTGGTTCCCAGACTCTCCGCGGCCGACGGCCAGCGCCCGCTCGCAATTTCCGACATGCTCGCCTGGAAGCGCATCCAGGCGCCATTCGTCTCGCCCAATGGCGAGTGGTTCGCTTATCGCCTCGCGCCCGCCGAAGGCAACGCCGAGGTGGTCATCCGCAATCTGAAATCCGCCAAGGAGCTGCGCTTCCCTATCGGCGATCCGGGAGCGTCAGCCCCCGCTCCGGCTGCGAGTCCCGGTCCCGCCGCCGCGCCCGCGGCCCCGGGCGGCGCCGATCTCTTCATCTCCTTCGATTCCCGATGGGTGGCCTTTCACTCCTACCCCGCCACCGAGCAGGCCAAGCGGCTGAAGAAAGATCGCAAGCCTATCCAGACCAAGGTCGTCCTGGTGGATCTCGCTACCGGCAAAAAGACCGAGTTTGAAAAGGTGCGGCGCTTTGCCTTTTCCGGCGAAGACTCCACCTATCTTGCGCTTCAGCGCTACGGCCCCGATTCTCCGCCGCAACCGGCAGCGCCAGCCGCGGCGGCAGGGGCAGTTGGCGCAGGGCCGGCCGCCGACCGCCCCACCGGTTCCGACCTGCTTCTCTACGAACTCGCGACCGGCAATGAGCTTAACGTAGGCAACGTCGCCGATTTCTCCTTCGATAAGAAGGGCGCCTTCCTCGCCTACGCGATCGACGCTCAGGATAAAGCCGGCAATGGCATCGAGCTGCGTAACATGAGCACCGGCTCGACGCAGCCTCTCGATAGCGCGCAAGCCATCTATCGCGGCCTCGCATGGACCCAAAAAGGCGATGCCCTGGCCGCCGTCCGCGGCGCCGACGATAAAGCCTTCGAAGACAAACTCTATACTCTGGTGGCGTTCAAGGATTTCAGCGCCAACGGACCGGCGACCAAGATCGTCTACGATCCGAAAGCGGATACCAGCTTCCCCGCCGGAATGACCCTCAGCTCTATGCGCCCGCCGGTTTGGCGCGCCGACCTCTCCGCGGTCCTGTTCGGCATCCATGAAGTCAAACCGAAGAAGGATGCCGCCAAAGATGCCCCCAAGGATGGCGATTCCACAGCCGCCCCCGCCAAGCCCGACACGCCCGAGTTGCCCGACCTGGTCATCTGGCATTACAAAGACCCGCGCCTGCAACCGCAGCAGCAGGTGCAGGAGAATGCCGACAAGAACTTCAGCTATTTGTGCGCCTACTCGCCGGCGTCGAAGAAGTTCGTCCGTCTGGCGGACGAGGCATTGCGGCAAGTGACCATCGCTCCCGAGCAGAAATATGCCTTGGGCGTGGATGTCCGCGAATACGAGCGCATGGGGAATCTCGACGGCAGGCGCTTCGAAGACGTGTATGTCGTCGATACTTCCAACGGCCAGCGCCGCCTCGCATTGAAGCGCGCCGAGCACATGATGGGCGAATCGCCCGACGGCTTGCATTTCCTCTATTACCAGGACGGCGTTTTCTTCAGCTATGACATGGTGACGGGTAAGTCCGCCGATCTCACTTCGAAGATTCCGTCTAAGTTCTACGATGTCGACAACGACGTCAACGTGGTGAAGCCTCCAACACCCTCGCTGGGATGGTCGAAGGATTCTTCCGCCGTATTGCTCAGCGACGGTTGGGATGTCTGGCAAGTCCCCGTGGCCGGCGGGCAGCCGGTGAATCTGACGGTCAACGGCGGCAAGGACAAGATCCGCTACCGGCGCACGTTCCGCGTCGACCCCGAAGAGAGGGGCGTCGATCTCGCCGGACCTATCTATATCTCGGCATACGGCGAATGGACGAAGAAAGGCGGCATCGGCCTGATCGAGCCCGGCAAGCCCGGTGTGCGAATGCTTCAGTGGGGCGACGCAGCATATAGTCAGCTAATCAAGGCTAAGTCGGCCGACACTTATTTATACACGCGCGAAACCACGGCGGAGTACCCCAATTACCTGGCTGCCAACCGCCTGCTGGAATACGGCGAACGAGTCACTGACGCCAATCCGCAGCAGAAGGGGTTCCTATGGACCGCCGGCGTGAAGCTGGTCGATTATGTCAGCGCGCGCGGCGAGAAGCTTCAAGCCGCGCTCTTCCTGCCGGCTAACTACCAGGCTGGTAAGAGTTATCCGACTCTCGTGTATATCTACGAGAAGCTATCGCAGGGCGCCAACCAATATCCGCAGCCCGGTTACAATGGCTTTAACATCGCGAATTATACAAGCAATGGGTATGCGGTGATCGAGCCGGATATCGTTTATAAGGTCAACGATCCGGGCATGTCTGCCGTGGTCTGCGTGGTTCCGGCCGTAAAGGCGGCCATTGCCACGGGCGTGGTCGATCCGCAGCGGGTGGGCATACAGGGTCACTCCTGGGGCGGATATCAGACCGCATTCCTGGTTACTCAAACCGATATCTTCCACGCCGCCGTCGCCGGCGCTCCACTTACCGACATGGTCAGCATGTATAGCCTCATTTACCGCAACACCGGCGGCACGAACCAGGCTATCTTCGAGAGCAGTCAGGGCCGCTTCGCCGGCGGTTACTGGGACAATATGGACGCCTACATTCGTAACTCGCCCGTTTATCACGCCAAGAACGTCAAGACGCCCTTGATGATCCTCGCCAACGACAAGGACGGCGCCGTGGACCAGACTCAGGGCATCGAATACTTCAATACGCTGCGCCGCCTCGAAAAGCCGGTCATCCTGCTCGAATACAAAGGTGAGAATCACGGCCTGCGGTTGCCGCAGAACATGAAGGATTACACCGTCCGCATGCGCGAGTTTTTCGACCACTATCTGATGGATAAGCCCGCTCCGCAATGGATGGAGGATGGCATTCCTTTGCTCAAGATGAAGGAGCACCTGGAAGAGCGCGTGAAGGAACTGACGAAGCCGGTTACGCCGCCGGCCTCGACCGCGTCGCCGGCCGGAGGGCAGTAGAGCGACGGCGGGCGCATGGCAGCACCGGCGGTCTTGCCGCCGGTCCTGGGCTACGAGGTCTGCCGCAGAGAGCGCAGAAACTCACCGGCGGCAAGACCGCCGGCGCTACCACGGGAGCATGGTCCGTCCTACCGTGCTAGAATGCTCCAAAGCCCGATGATTCGCCTCTTCAGACCGCGCGCCGCCGCTGCCGGATCTCCTACGCCCCTCGGCCATCTGGAAACCCAGGTCATGGATATTCTCTGGTCCGGCGGCGAGAGCAACGTTCGCGAGGTGGCGCAGCAGCTTCAGCGCCCGTTGGCCTATACCACGGTCATGACCACCCTCGATCGCCTTTACAAGAAGGGTCTGCTCAATCGCCGCAAGTCGGAGCGCGCGTTTTTTTATTCGGCGCAAATATCCCGGCAGCAGTGGGAGCACAAGCGCGCCGGCGATTTTGTCGCCGCCTTTCTGGCGGGTTCGCAGCCCGCCGGCGAGACGCTGATTTCGTGTTTGGTGGACGCTGTCGGCACGCAGGATGAAGCCCTGCTGGACGCGTTGGAGCGCAAGATCAGGATCAAGCGCAAGGAATTGAGCCGGAGGGAAAAACCGTGATTCTTCCGTACACATTGCGGCTGGTGTGTCTGTGTCTAGCCTCGTTCTTCCTGGTCCATGCAGCGCTCGCGCTCGCCGCGCGCTGTCTCGCGCCCGCCGCTCTCGGGTTCGCGGGGCGTCTGCCTGCGCAATCCGCCGCGCGCCTCTTGCTCGCGCTCCGGCTGTTCCCCGCCTCGGTCGCGCTGGCGGCCGTCGCCGGACTCTGCGTGCCAAGCTACCTCTCGCTCGAACAGGAAGACGGCGCGGAATTCGTCGGCCTGACTTGTCTAGCCGCCGCCCTGTTCGGCGCTGCGATTTGGACCATTTCGTGGGCTCGCAGTTTGCGTGCGGCGATCCGTTCGCACCGCTACGTCCGCCAATGCAGGCGCGCCGGCTCCATATGGATCGCCGATGGATCGGCGCCGTTTCTCGGCCTCGCCGGCATCGTGCGTCCCAAGCTGATCGTTTCGCGCTCGGTAGCGGACGCCCTCGACCGCGATCAGCTCACGGCCGCCATCCGTCATGAGCGCGCGCACCAAAGCTCGGCCGATAATCTCAAGCGCCTGCTTCTGCTGCTGGCGCCGGACGCCCTGCCATTCCTGCGAGGATTCGCCTCCGTAGAGCGCGCCTGGTTTCGCTTCACCGAGTGGGCCGCCGACGATCGGGCCGTCTCCCAGGACGCCGCCTGTTCGCTCTCACTGGCCGAAGCTCTGGTCCGCGTAGCGCGTTTGGGCGCGGCCGCGCAAGCATCGCCGCTCATGAGCCACTTCGTTGCGCCAAGCGTCGATATCTCAGTTCGCGTGGAGCGGCTGCTGAGCCCCACTATTGAAGCCGCTGCGCGCAAACCGGGGCGGAGAATCGCTCTCAGCGGGGCACTGATCGCATTCCCCGCCGCAGTATTGGCGATCGCCCAGCCCGCGACTCTACGCTCGGTCCACGGACTGCTTGAGCGCCTGATGCGCTAATTTATTTCTCGCCAATCACCTTGGCGGGTGAGGCATAGTCTTCACCGCGCCTTCGCGTCGAAAATCACAGCCTCCACCTTTCCGCCCATCCCAATTACGATCAATGGTAGTAGACCCCCGACCTTTTGTAGCCTAGTTGTATTCCAAATTCAGGTGGGAGGATCATGCTTCGATCATTCGCATTGCTTGCGGTCTTCGTTTACGCGTTTTCGTTGAACGCCCAGACGCCCGATACGGCGACCATCAACGGCAAGGTCACCGACAGCGCCAAGGCTGCAGTCGTGGGAGTCCGGATCACCGTCAAGAATTCGCAAACCGGCTTGCAGCGCGCCACGCAGACCGATGCGTCCGGCGCCTATTCCGTTCCCGGTCTGCCGGTAGCCGGCAGCTATGAGGTCACTGCCGCCAAGCAAGGTTTCGCCGACGCAAAACTGGCCGATATCGCTCTTGAAGGCGACTCCACCTCCAACATCGATCTGCAACTCAACGTCGCCGCCGGTCAGACCCGCATCACCGTCACCGGCACGGTAGGCGGGGTTCGCGCCGATGAGCCGCAACTCGGAACGCTTCTAACCGGGAAACAGATCGAAGAGACTCCTCTGCTGGGCCAGCGCATCACGTATCTGCCGATGCTCAACGCCGCCAATCGCCCCGCGATTAACATGGGCGACGTTTTCATGAATGAGAACCTGTTCACCACCAACGGCGCCGGCCGCCGTCAGGCGTGGTTCGAAGCGGATGGCAGCAATGCCAGCGATTTCTGGGGCCGCCAGACCATTTTCAACAATATTCCACGCGCGGCTGTGCAAGAGATGGACGTACTGACCAATGCCTTTTCCGCCGAGTACGGCGCTACCACCGGCAGCGTCGTCAATATTATCACCAAGACCGGCGGCAGCGGTTTTCACGGGGAAGCCATGGAACTGTGGCGCCCTTCGGACACAGAGGCGGCGCTTTCCGGCTTCAACAGCAACAACGCCGCCAGCGGCAACGATATCACCAACGACACGCTGGGGCAGAGCGATCTCTCGCTCTCCGGTCCCCTTGGGTCGGATGGGAAAACGCATTTCTTCCTCTCCGGCGAATTCAGCCGCGAGAACCGCGCTTCTCCCGTGATTTCGCCCGTGGCGCCCGGCAATTTTATCGGCCACTACCGCGGCTGGCTGGGCTTCTTGCGTATCGATCATCAGATCAATGAGAAAAACAACCTGTTCTTCAGGAGCGATGCGGATTCGTTTTATGACACGAACCCGAACGGCTCGGTGGGCGGCAACAGTCTCCCCACCGTCGACCGTGTCTTTTATAAGCGTACTTACTCGGAAGAGATCGGGGAAACCGATATCATAAGCCCCACGCTGGTCAACAACGTTCGCTTGCAGTTTCAGCTAGGCGACCCCATTACCCAGTTCATTCCCGCGATTAACGGCACGGAATACAGCGTCCCCATCTCCACCGGCGGCACCTTCACCTCCGGTACCTCGCAAGGCGCGCTGCTCATGAACCGCCAGTATGAAGCTAACGACATTATGTCGGCGGCCTGGGGCCATCACACGGTTAAGTTCGGGGCCGATGTCATCTTTGCCCACAACGGCGGCAATAGCAAGGAAATCGGCGGACCCATTTATGACGGCGAGTTCATTTACAACACCTGCACGGCGGCTTTGAGCGTCTGCGAAAGCTCCACGTATCTCGGCAACATCGCCAATGTCAAGAGTTATACCCAGAGTTATGGCAATGCCGCCTACACGGTGAACGACACTTTGTATTCCTTCTTCGTTCAGGACGATTGGAAGGTCCGTCAGAACCTGACCGTGAACCTCGGTCTGCGTTACGAGCGCCAGACTTTTACCGACTCCAACAAGGATTTCGCGCCTCGCGTTGGCTTCGCCTACAGCGTCCACGGCGATGGTAAGACGGTGATCCGCGGCGGATTCGGCGTTTACTATTCGCAGGTGGTAGATAACTCCGAGGCCAACTACGCGCTCACCGGACCCACTGGCGTATTCAATTACGTCGCTTCCCCCGGACAGGTGGGCTTCCCCGTCAGCGTGGCCGCCGCGCCGCTGCCCGCTTTTCCCGCTGGCGCCGTCGCGCCCTTGCGCAGCCTCTATCTCCGCCCGGGCGACGCGTCTTATTACAATCAGTTCTTCCCTGCCAGCACGCTGGTCAACTATCAGAATGGCCTCTGGAACCCCTACTCGGAGCAGTGGACCTTTGGCATCCAGCGCCAGCTTGTCCCCGGTTGGGTGTTGAGCGTCGATTACGTGGGCGCACACTCATTGCGCATCGTGCGCCCGCTCGACGTCGATCCGCCGACGTCCTTCATTCGCACTGCGCCGTTGCAGGCTCGCACCGCGCAGGCCGCTAACTGCACCCGGCCCTATTGGATCTATTGGTATAAGCAGGAGGGCACGACTTGTAACCCTGTCACTGCCACTAATCCGCAGCCGCCTTACGCCGAGATTCAGGCGGACGTCAACGATGGCTATGAGTTCTACGACGCGCTGGACGTGAATCTGAGTCACGCCTTTAGCCGCCGCCTCTCCACGCTGATCAGTTACACTTGGTCGCACGCCATCGATAATGTGGACCCGGACGCCACCGCCCAGAATCCCAACGACCCGCTCTTCACGGGCAAGATCGAAAACGGCAACGCGCTCTTCGACCAGCGCCAGCGTCTGGTGGTCAGTGGATTCTACATCGGCCCTGGCAAGATAGCCATCGGCGGCGTAGCCACCATGGCCTCCGGCCTGGTTTATAACATCGCTACGGGGGCCAACAATAGCGGCGACGGCGCCACCGCGGACCGCCCCGTAATCGACGGCGTGGTAGTAGGCCGCAACACCGGCCGCGGCAACCCGATTTACGATTTCGCCCCATCTTTGGAGCGCCCGTTCGCGCTTTGGAACGAGCGCGTGCGCCTGGTCCCGCGCGTGGAAGCGTTCAACGTCTTCAACCACGCGAATTTCGCGGGCTACAGCGGCACCTGGGGCAACGGCGCCACCGCCGGCGCCGGCTTCGGCGCCCCGCTGGCGGGCATCACCAACCAGTTACCCGCGCGCTCCGTGCAGTTCTCGCTCAAGATCGCGTTCTAGTGGGACCGGCCTCCCGGCCGGTCGGCGCGCCAGAGGCGCGCTCTCGCGCGGGTTTCAAGGGTTGTTGAACTTGATCGGAGTTGGGTAACGAGTTATCGGCGCCCTTCACGGATTCCCTCGCCAAGCCAGCATTGACGCCGGTAGGACGTATTGTCATACTAAAGGCATGGTCCGGAAGATTGCCGTAACGCTCGACCACAAGACTGTGACGGATCTGGATCGGTGGGTTCGCGAAGGCCGCTACCCCAATCGCAGTCGCGCGCTTCAATCGGCGGTCGACCTCCTCACCGAACGGGAAAAGCGAAGCCGTCTGGCTCGTGAGCTAAAGAAGCTTGATCCCATCGAAGAACAAGGCCTTGCCGAAGAGGGAATCGGGGATTCGTCTTGGCCGCGATTCTGAGAGGAGAGATCTACTGGGCCGATCTCGATCCTGTTCGTGGGAGAGAGCAGGCCGGCTTGCGACCGGTATTGGTTCTGAGCAACGATCTTTTCAATCGGCGTTCCGGGACGGTGATTGCCATGGCGATCACGAGTCAACCGCAGCCGGCAGGCTTCCCGCTCACGCTGGCGCTGCCACCGGGCTGTCTGCCACGAGAGTCGTGGGTCAAGATTTCCCAGGTCCGAACGATTTCGGTCGAGCGTATCGGAAAGCGCGCAGGTGAAGTTGATCAAGAAGATCTCGCTCAAATCGTCAGCGGGTTGCAGGAGTTGATTTCATAGCTCCGAATGGACGCTTCTGACGACAGACTTGCCCTTGAGCCCGGCCCGGCGGATAATACAAGTGTGGAGAAAACGGGCCAAATTTTTACGAGTTTCGAGGATGCCGGCGAGGCCGATGCGCGATATGACGCGTCGCTCACCCCGCAAGAGCGTTTGAGAATACTGATCGATCTCCGGGACCGACGCCACCCCGATGCCGCTGAACAAAGACTTGCGCGAGTTTATCGAATTATTGAACTCGAACGGAGTTGAGTATCCGGATGTGGGGGGCTTTGCGGTCGCTTTTCACGGGTTTCCCCGTTATACCGGCGGTCTCGATCTTTTGGTGCGGCCCATCAAAGCGAACGCGGAGCGAGTGATCTCTGCTCTCTCGCAATTTGGGTTCGGAAAAGCAGGAATCGAAGTCGCGGATCTCCAGTCGTCCGGCATGATAATCCAATTAGGAGTGCAGCCGAACCGAATTGATCTGTTGACCGCAATCTCCGGCGTCGGTTTTGATGAGGCATGGGCAACTCGCAGGTACGCGGAGTTGGAAGGCGTGCCCACTCAGTTCATTGGCCGCGCATCGCTGCTTAACAATAAAGAAAGTACGGGCCGCGCGAAGGATCTTGGCGACGCGGAAGAATTGCGAAAGCGTGTCCCGGAGCCGAATGGCTGAGCGTTCTACAGACTCTCAGCCTCAGATCGCGGGCGGGTTGCAGGAATTGATTCATGGCTTCATCGCCTGGCTCACCAGCCATAATGGTCTTCGATGCTCAAGCTCTACCTGAAACCCAACTGCAGCACCTGCCGCAAGGCGAGAACCTTGCTACGTGAAAAAGGAGCCGCCTTCCAGGAAGTCGATCTCAACCAGGGCCTCTCCGCAACCGAGCTCGACAGGCTGATCGGCGCCCGCGATTACCGGCAGTTCCTGAACACGCGCAACGAACTTTATCGCGAGCGCGCCATGAAACAGAATCCTCCATCGCGAGCGGAAGCCCTGCGTCTGATGTCGCAGCACCCGAACCTCATCAAGCGCCCCATCCTGGTTCAAGGCGCGCGCATCGTCCTCGGATGCGACGAAGAAGCCATCGCCGCTCTGGTGTAGGTGGGGAGCGGGCCTATGGCCGGCCGGTAAGCCAACAGGCCTCAATCGCAGATCGCCGCCCAAGGGCCAAGCGCTCGGAGCGGCCCGGGGACAGGCAGGCCCGCCCCACTGCGCGTTTGTGATACGGTATCTTATTAACTAACTGGAGGACGCATGGAGGCCCTTGGCCTGATCGAAACGAAAGGTTTGGTGGGCGCGATCGAAGCCGCGGACGCCATGTGCAAGACCGCTAACGTGGTGCTGACCGGCAAGGAATACGTGGGCGCCGGCTTGGTCTGCGTCACCGTGCGCGGTGACGTGGGCGCGGTCAAAGCCGCTACCGACGCCGGAGCCGCCGCCGCTCGCCGTGTGGGCGAGCTGGTGAGCGTGCACGTGATTCCCCGGCCGCACGACGAAGTGGAGAAGGCGCTCCTCACCGGCGGCCTGAAGAAGTAAAGAGGGCCGATGCTGCAGGATAAAGACCTGGTCTCCATACAGGAGGCGCGCAGCAAGGTCGAGAAAGCCTACGCGGCCTGGCTGAAATACCGCGCCTTTTCCCAGGAGCGCGTCGACGCCGTGGTGGAGCGTATGGCCGCCGCGGCGCGCGCCAACGCGCGGCATCTGGCCGAGATGGCCGTCGAAGAGACCGGCTACGGCAACGCCAAAGACAAGTACATCAAGAACCTGCTGGCCTGCGATTGGCTCCCGCGCAAGATGCGCGGCATGAAAACCGTCGGCATCGTCAACGAGCGCACCGACGAAAAAGTGATCGAGATCGCCGTGCCCGTCGGCGTAGTCGCTGCCATCCTTCCCACCACCAATCCCACCTCCACCGCCATCTACAAGACGCTGATCTCGCTCAAGGCCGGCAACGCCATCGTCATCAGCCCGCACCCGCGCGCGCACGGCTGCACCTGCTCCACCGCGGCGGTATTATATGAAGCCGCCATCGAAGCGGGCGCGCCCGAAGACATCGTGCAGTGCATTGAGAACGCCACCATGGAGGCCACCAACGCGCTGATGAAGCATCCGCGCACCAGCGTGATTCTCTCCACCGGCGGCGCGGGCATGGTCAAGGCAGCTTATTCCAGCGGCAAGCCCGCCTACGGCGTCGGCCCCGGCAACGTGCCCGCGCTGGTGGATACCTCGGCCGACCTGGAAGAGTCCGTCGCCAAGGTGGTCGCCGGCAAATCCTTCGATTACGGCACGGTGTGCTCCAGCGAACAGGCGATCGTCGCCGAAAGCAGCCTGCGCGATCGCATCCTCGCACTGCTCAAAACCAACCGCGCCTTCATCGCCAATGAATCGCAAAAAGAGGCGCTCGGCAAGCTGCTCATCACGCCGAATTTCACCGTGAACCCGCAGTGCGTCGGCCAGGCGCCCACTAAGATAGCGCGCATGGCGGGCTTCGAAGTGCCGCCCGATACTACCATCATCTGCGCCGAGGTGAGCGGCGTCGGCAAAGACTACCCGCTCTCCGCCGAAAAACTTTCGCCGGTGCTTTCGCTCTACTTCGTGGCCGATTTTCAAGCCGCCCTCGATACCTGCCACGCGCTTCTGAAGTTCGGCGGCGCGGGTCACACCGCAGTCATCCACGCCACCAACGACGCGCGCATTCGCGAATACGGTCTGCGCATGCCGGCCATGCGGGTGCTGGTGAACACGCCGGCGCCGCAAGGCTCCACCGGCATCACCACTAACGTATTCCCCGCCATGACGCTCGGCTGCGGCGCAGCCGCCGGCAACGCCACGTCGGACAACATCGGCCCCCAGCATCTTTTCAATATCAAGCGCCTCGCTTACGCCGTGCGCAAGCCCGAAGAGACCTTCGAAATGCCGCTCGATATCAACGCCGCGCCCGCCTCGGCCGGAGCCGTCGCCCCAGCCGGACGCGCCGCGGTGGTTGCCGCCGTGGAACGCTATCTCGCCGCGCGCGGCTTCGCAACGGCAGTTCCGCTCCAGGCAGCCGCAGCTCAGGCAGCGCCAGCCCAGGCAGCCCCCGCCGCCAATGTAGCCGCTGAAGTAGTGGACCGTTTCCTGGCTAAGAAAGAGAGTTCCAAAGGCGCCGCCGAATCCGCCGGCGGCTACGGTTGACTGACCACGCCTCGGCCGGCGACCCCGGCTCCAGCTCCGCCGCCCTCGCCCGCGCCGCCCACACCCGTGGACTTCGTCTGCGAGGCCGATGTGCGCGCCGCCATTGCCGATAAGCGCAAAATATTCATCGGCCCCTCGACCATCGTCACCCCATCCGCCCGCGATCTTGGCGCGCCCTCTGATATTCTGGTGTTGGTTCAGGGCTAAGGCGCTATTAACGTGGATCTCAATCTCGATACGCTCAAGCGTGAAATTCTGGAATACCTCGAAGGCTCCGGCTTCACGATATTTCACAGCAGTCCAGGCGGCCTGGACGCCCAGCCGATCGTGCTTTGGGATTCGGAGCGCTACCCCGATTACCGCATGTTTCTCGACGTGGCGCGCCAGGCCGGCTGCAAGATGGTGTGCTTCGCCACGCGTGAGCTGCAGCCCGAGGAGATCGACGACCTGCTGCTGCAGCTCGACGAATGCATGCTCGATCGCGACGAAGCCCGCGACTACCAATCGCGCCTGCGCGAGCTGCGCTCCTATGAGGGCGTAACCTGCACGCTCGAGCTGGCGTTCGACTTCGCCTCGCGCCTCTACGTCTACGATGTGGCGCCCGATTGGTACGAGGAATTCCTCAACATCGAGGACGAAATCAGGGAGCAATCCGAGTCAGGCGACGAAGTTGACGACAGCGATACGCTCGGCGGCTACTACAACAAGAATTGAATGCCCCTGCTTTGTGGGGCAGCCAATCCTGGCTGCAGCCGGCTTTCAGCCGGCTCTCTTCGTCTCGCGATGCGCCGGTTTCCGGCGCCGGGGACGGCTACTGTAACAAGAATTAATACGTGGCGCACGCACTCTTGCGTGCAGCGTTCACACTCATGTGAACGCAGTGTTCGCACAGGCAAAAGACGTGTCCCCATGAGTGGGGACACTGCACGCAGGAGTGCGTGCGCCACGGTGTGTAGCGGAGATGGAAATGGAAACTAAGCGCCGCTGGCTTCTGCCCGCGCACCATCCGCGCCTGGCGGAGTCGCTCTCGGCCGCCCTGCGCATTGGCCTGCCGGCCGCGAAGACGTTGGTGAACCGAGGCTTGGCCGCTCCCGATGCCGCGCGCCGATTTCTCGCTCCCTCGCTCGAAGACCTCCACGACCCTATGACCATGCGCGACATGCCGCAAGCCGTCGAGCGCTTACTGCGCGCCATCCGCTCGCACGAAAAAATCCTGATATACGGCGATTACGACGTCGATGGTACAAGCTCCGTCGTCTTGCTCACTAAAGCTATCGAGCTCGCCGGCGGCGCGGCCGATTACCACGTGCCGCACCGGCTCAAGGATGGCTACGGCATGCGCGCCGAAGTGGTGGAAGCCGCCGCGGAACAGGGCGTGAAGCTGATCGTGAGCGTCGATACCGGCATCCGCGCCGCCGAAGTGGTGCGCCGCGCCAACCAGCTCGGCATTGACGTGATTGTCACCGATCATCACCTTCCCGAGATCGAGCTGCCGCCCGCCGTGGCTGTGCTCAATCCCAATCGCCCCGATTGCGCGTATCCGGAGAAAAACCTGTGCGGCGCCGGCGTAGCGTTCAAGCTGGCGCAGGCCCTGGTGGGGGCGCTGGCGGGCGCCCGTGGATGGCCCGCCGGTAAGGTCCGCCGTATCTGCGAATCGTTGTTGAAACTTGCGGCCATCGCCACCGTCGCCGACGTGGTTCCGCTTACCGGCGAGAATCGCGTCATCGTCAAGCACGGCCTCGACGGCCTGCGCTCGGTAAGCAACCCGGGCCTGCGCGCGCTTCTCGACGTCGCCGGATTCGCACCCGGCACAGCTCCATCGTCACGGCAAGTGGGCTTCCAGATCGCCCCGCGCATCAACGCCGCTGGCCGCATGGATACCGCGCAGACGGTCATCGAACTGTTCCTCACCAAAGACCCGGCGCGCGCCCGCGAGATCGCCCAGCAGCTTCACGATCAAAACGCGGAGCGCCGAATGGTGGAAGACAAGATTCGCGAAATCTGCGAGAGCATGCAGGTGGACGCCTCCGCCGCCGCGCTGGTATATTACGCCGAAGACTGGCACCGCGGCGTGCTCGGCATCGTCGCCAGCCGCTTGGTGGAACGGCTGCATCGCCCTGTATTCGTGCTCGGCCGCAACCATGAGGATGGCATGGCGCAAGGCTCCGGCCGCAGCATTCCCGCGTTCCATCTGCTTGAAGCGTTGGAATCGATGGCCGACCTTTTCGTCAAATTCGGCGGCCACAAGCACGCCGCGGGCGTGACTTTAGATCCGGCGAACGTCGATCAGTTTCGCCAGCGCTTCAATGCCTATGGCCTGGCGCATTTGCAGCCCGAAGATTACGAGGCGCGGATAGAAGTCGATGGCGTGCTTGAGTTGAAGGAAATCGACGATGCCTCGGTCTACCAGGTGTTTACGCTCGCGCCCTTCGGCCACGGCAATCCACCGCCGCTCTTTGCCGCGCTCGATGTGGAGATCGCCGCGCCTCCGATTGTGATGAAAGAGAAACATCTGCGCCTCGCCGTCAAACAGAACGGCCGTCTCCTGAAGCTGAAGGCCTGGAATTTCGCGGACCGCGCCGCGGAAATCCCACAAGGCGCCCGCGTCGATATCGCGTTCGCCCTGGAAGAAGACGCCTACTCCGCCGCGCGCGGATACGCCAACTGGTGCGCGGTGTTGCGCGGCTTGCGGAGCGTCGGCGGGGAAGACATCACGAAAGCCTCTGTAGCCAATCATGGAATCGCAGCCGAGCCCACTTTTCCTGATCTTCCGAAGAGGAATCCGCCGGAACCGCTCAGGGAACTACGGACCTGTTTTAAGTGCGGAGACGTGCTTTATGCACGCCCGAAAGAATTCGGCTTGGTCAGTTATTTTTGTCCGAAGTGCGAAACCCATTCCCATGGACTCCTGTCCAGCCCCAGGTTTCCTGATCTCCCAAAGAAGAACCTGCCGGAACCGCGGAAGAAACTACGGACTTGTCGTAAATGCAAAGACGTGTTTGATCCAGGCCCGAATCATGTAGGCTTCATCGACGTTTGTCCAAAGTGCAGAACCATGGGCTGGGGCGGATAGGCTAAGAACCTCGAATTGAACAGGGCCGACCGCCGACCATGTCGCCCAACACCTCGGAAGCACGCGCCAGGCTGTCGAGAAGCGCCGCCGCGCCGGCAAACTCATCGCGCTGACAATGGGGCGCCACGGCTATCGCTATCCTGTCTGGCAACTGACGAAATCCGGAGTCCTGCCCGGCTTCGATAAGGTCCTCGCCGTCCTTGCGTCGCACGACGAATGGATGCAGACCGCATTTTTCGTCGGCGCCAATCCGCGCCTGGGCGGCCGGACTCCCATCGAGATGCTGAAAACCGGCGACCTGAAAAGCGTTTTGGATGCGGCGGAAGCCTACGGCGAACACGGAGCCGCCTGACCGTGAGCTTGGGTCCGATGCCGGCGCCGCCTGCCGCCCTGGCAAGCAGGAATGTCACTCTCACCGAGTTCGAAGAGTTCTCTTCCGCTCTCATCAGATCAAGCGGAATCCTATCCATTACGGAACGTCTCGTATCCATCGGTTTGACTCGCCCGACGGATCGTACGGAGTTCTCTATGCCGGCCGCGACGCATACTGCGCGTTCATCGAAACCTTTGCGCGATCCGCCGGCGTCCGCATTGTCACCACTGCCGAACTGGAGGCGCGCGCGCTTTCCGAGTTGAAGGCAACCCGCCCGCTCAACTTGATCGATCTAACTCAATCCGGCGCTCTCGCGCGAATCGGCGCCGATTCCCGCCTATTCGCCGGCGACCATAGCATCGCTCAGTTGTGGTCGAATGCCCTTCACGAACATCCGGCCGAAGCGGATGGTCTCATTTACCGGAGCCGCCTCGACCCGGTCAGACACGCCATCGTGTGGTATCAGGATCGCGCGCCGAAACTCGTCGAGCTCAGCCGGCAAAGTTGGTATGCTCCGGGACCACAGCGGCGTCTGCTCGTGGAGATAATCGAGCATTACAAGCTGGATCTGATCGAAAGCCACTCCGTGGCGCCGCGGAAGCCGCCGGCCAAGGCGCGTCAAGAGGAGATGTTTTGATTGGTTCCGATTTCGCTTGGACAGCTACGCTTCCGCCGAACCTTTGTGGTGAAGTAAGATCAGCATGACTTTCCGCCGCCGCTCCACCAAAATTGTAGCCACCCTCGGCCCGGCGAGCGATTCGCACGATGCCGTGAGCCTCCTGCTCCAGGCAGGCGTCGATGTCTTCCGCCTCAATGCCTCGCATGGCACAAGCGAACAGCGCAGCGCCCTGATCTCCGTCATTCGCGGCACTGCCGCTGAATTGAAAATGCGGCCCGGCATTCTGCTCGATTTGCAAGGCCCCAAAATCCGTCTCGGAAAGTTCGCCGGCGGCCAGGCATTCCTGAAAGAAGGATCGCGCTTCTCCATTACCATCAACCCGGTGACCGGCACTGCCGACATGGCCTCCACCACCTACCAGCACCTGGCTCTCGACGTCCACCCCGGCGACCGGATTCTGTTGGCCGATGGCAGTCTGGAGCTGTGCGTCCTCGAAACCGACGGCGTTTGCGTGGTCTCCGAGGTGGTCTGCGGCGGCCTCATCGGCGATCGCAAGGGAATCAATCTGCCCGGCGTAAAGCTGAGCACGCCCTCCCTGACCGAAAAAGATATCGCCGATCTGGAATTCGGTCTTGCGCATGAGGTCGATTTCCTGGCCTTCTCTTTCGTCCGGACCGGCGAGGATGTTCAGCAATTGCGAGACCTTCTCAAGTCGCGCGGCGCCAAGATCCCGATTATCGCGAAGATAGAGAAGCCCGAAGCCATGGATAACCTGGACGACATCCTCCGGCTTTCCGACGGCGTCATGGTGGCCAGAGGCGACCTGGGCGTCGAAACGACGCTCGAAAAGGTTCCCACCATGCAGAAGTCGATCATCGAGAAAGCGCGCCTGCAAGGACGGTTCGTGATCACCGCCACGCAAATGCTGGAATCGATGATCGACCATCCCGTACCCACGCGCGCCGAGGTCAGCGACGTCGCCAACGCCATCTACGATGGAACCGACGCCGTAATGCTTTCGGCTGAAACCGCCAGTGGAAAATATCCGGTGGAGGCGGTGCGGCGGATGGCGTCCATCGCGCGGGAAGTGGAATCCGTGGTCGGCAAGAAGGGATTCCCGGCGCCGGTCTTAACCGGCGGCGATTCCAGTCATCCGGAGATCATCGCGAGCCTTGCCTATCATGCCGCTTTGTCGGCCGGCGTCGCCGCCATCGTGGTGTTCACGGCCAGCGGCTATAGTGCGCGGCTGATCGCGGTCTACCGGCCGCCCGTCCCGATTTACGCGTTCACCCCCAGCGAGACCGCCATGCGCGCGCTTTCCATCGTCTACGGAGTGCGTCCGGTTCTGTCGCCCGATGCCGAATCGGCCGACGAAATGTTGAACGTGGTGGATCATACCCTCCTGCCGCCCGGCTTGCTGAAACCGGGACAGAGCATCGTCGTGGTTGCGGGGCAGCCGGTAGGCCGGGTCGGCACAACCAACCTGATCAAGCTGTACTCCGTTGGAGCCTCCGGCCGCGCTTAGCGGGCCTGGATAGTCTACGCGGCTGGTCTACTCGATTTGCGCCGTCAAGCGCCGCCGGCCCATATGACGCGACTGTTTTCCACAACCCCCGATGCAAACAGCCCCGAGCCCGGTGATCCCAAGCGCCCAGTCGCGCCGCAGCGGCGTAGTTGAGGGTTCCGCCCTGGTTGATGCGTTGGAAATCCAACGCGATGGGAGCCGGATACCGGCGGCATCGGCATTGGCGCGGAGGAGCCTTTCTAATCACTGGCTCAGTTGCAATAAATCGTCGGGTAACGCTGTCTTTTCACGGGACATGCCCCACGCTACTACTCAGCGCTGCATCGAATCACGCACCCTTGCCGAAAGCTCACGACCCAGAGCCAAACGGGGACCCGGTGGATTCAGGAGTCTACACCGCTGGAGAGGGATACCCGCCGTTCTCCACCGCGGCCGGTGACGTGCTGCTGCTCTACTGCACCGAAGGGTATGGGGCGTATCAGAAGCAGGTACCCGGCATCGGCGTCGTGCTCCAGGCGGAGATCGACGCTATTTATTATAGCTGGATACCTTTTACCCAAGCGATTCCAAAGACGTTGATCGATGACAGTTTTGAGCCCGGTGATTCCATAAAAATGCGGCAGTTGGGAATAAGATCCCACAGCGTATTTAACGTCTCGAAGCAATCATTCGCTAGGACAGTCGCTAGCCGGGCGATTGCGTGGGATAAACTATTGGGGCCGCTGCTGAAATTCTCAAACTGAACCACTGCCGGAAATCGCGCTCCATTCCACGACACCGATCCAACTAGCCCTCTGGGGCTAACTGAGCGCCAACGTCCGCCGCTCCGTGAGGCGTTCATACCACGATTCAAGCCTTAACCGTATCATTTTGACTACAGCAAAAAGTTCCAAATTGTTCAAAACAAAGTTTTTGCGCTTCTCTGCACTGCATCGTGCTGTAATGAAGCAGAAGATGCCGGAGACTCCTTTTGCGGTTTGAGACCACCATCCATCGCCCCGTGGCGGCTTCGGGCGTCGGGCTTCACAGCGGCGTTCCCGTTCGCATCTGCATTAAACCCGCGAAGGCCGGAACGGGCATCGTTTTCATCCGCACCGACCTCGACAATTTCCAGATTCCCGCAAGCTGGCGCCACGTGGCGCGCGTCAGTTACGCCACCAGCCTGATGCGTCAGGGCGTACTGATCTCCACCACCGAGCATCTGCTGAGCGTGTTTTACTCCATGGGCGTCGATAACGCGCTGGTGGAGATCGATAACCTCGAGGTGCCCATCCTGGACGGCAGCGGCCGGCCGTTTGTGCGGCTCATTCTGCAGGCGGGCATCCGCCCGTTGCGCGCCAAGCGGAAGTATTTGAGCATCCGCCGCCCGATTTCGGTGGAAGACCGCGGCAAGCGAATCAGTATCATCCCCGCCGACAGTTTCCGCCTCACTTGCGAAACCGATTATCCTGCGCCCGTGGGCAGGCAGTCGTTAGAGCTCGAAGTGACGCCGGAGCGATACGCTTCCGAGATCGCCTTCGCGCGCACTTTCGGATGGGAAAACGATCTGGACCAGATGCGCAACATGGGCCTGATTCGCGGCGCGTCGCTCGATAATGCCGTATGCTTCACGCGCAACGGAGTCATGAACCCCGACGGCCTGCGCGCGCCCGACGAATGCTGCCGCCACAAAGCGCTCGATCTCATCGGCGATCTGGCGCTATTGGGCCGCCCCCTCCTGGGCCACGTGATCGCCGAACGCGCGGGCCACGCCATGCACGCCGCGCTGGTGGCGCGCATCATGTCGGACGCGTCGCTTTATGAAATTGTGCCCTTCGATCGACTGGCGTCGGGCGCGGCGTAAGCGCTGGTATGGTAGCAAGTGGCGCGGGCCCATGGCCGGCGCTGTCCCGAGTTGCTGCGTCCTTGGAATGGCTTTACATCGCCGGCCACGGGCCCGCGCTACTACAGCGGCTTCAACTCCCCCAGCATAGTCGGAATGAGCTCCGAAACCGTGGGATGGATATGCACCGCGCGCTGCATCACCGTGTAGGGCGCCTTCGCGTACATCGTATCCAGAACGCAGTGAATCGCCTCGTCGCCGCCCGTCCCCAGGATCGACGCGCCCAGGATTTCGCGACTCTCCGCATCCACCAGAATCTTCATGAAGCCCTGCGTTTCGCCCTTTTCCACGGCGCGGCCCACGCGCGTCATGGCGCGGGTTCCGATAAGCGCGCGCCGGCCCAGTTTACGCACTTCGCTTTCGGTCATGCCGGCTCTTCCCAGCGGCGGATCGATATAGAGACTGTAGGCGGTGATGCGGTCGCTGATGCGGCGCGGGTCGTGATCCAGAAGATTGGCGGCGGCGATTTCGTAATCGTTGTATGACGTGTGCGTGAAGCCGCCGTGGCCGTTGCAGTCGCCGAGCGCCCAGATGCCCGGCACGTTGGTTGCGAGGGCGTCGTCCACCGCGATGTAGCCGCGTTGGTCAACTGCCACGCCGGCATTTTCCAGGCCGAGGTCGTCCGTATTCGGCCGGCGGCCCACCGCCAGCAACAGGTGCGATCCCACGATCTCAGGCAAGATCTCGCTGCAACTCACTCCCACGGAGATCCCGCTGGCGTGCTTCGACACGCTAATGCATTTCGCGTCGAGGTGGATGCGTATGCCTTCCGCTTTGAGGATCTCGCGGATGGCCGCGGAGACGTCTTCGTCTTCGCGCTGGATCAGCCGCGGCCCCATTTCAACGATAGTGACTTCGCTGCCGAAGCGGCGAAACATCTGGCCGAATTCGAGTCCGATGTAGCTGCCACCCACGATCACCAGATGCCGCGGGAGAAAGTCGACGGCCATCATGGATGAGTTCGTGAGGTGATTCACGTCCGCAAGACCGGGCAAATCGGGAATCACCGCGCGGCCTCCCACATTGATGAAGATGCGATCCGCGGTGAGCCGCGCCGCGCCTACGCCGACTTCGCGGGCGGATTCGAACCGCGCGCTGCCCTGGCAGACGGTGACGTTGGGCGTGCTTCTGAGCATCGATTCCACGCCGGTGCGCGACTTCGCGGAGATCGCGTCTTTGCGAGCCTTCACCCGCTTCATGTCTACCGTGACGGCGCCGGATTCCACGCCGAAATCGGCGGCTCGGCGCGCCATGTGGGCAGCGTAAGCGCTCGCCACCATGGCCTTCGTGGGGATGCATCCGGTGTTGACGCAAGTGCCGCCGAACAGCTTGCGCTCAACGATGGCGACTTTCATGCCCGCGCCGGCTAAACGTACGGCCAGTGACGGTCCTGCCTGGCCCGTGCCGATGATGATCGCGTCAAAGGAATCCGCCATGGGAGTATTGTCCCATTCGAAGGTTCGCCCGAGAGGGTGTCGTGGCGCGCGCACTCATGCGACGCAGCGTTCACGCTCGTGTGAACGCGCTTCGGTTCTTCCGCGCCACGACAAAATGGCACGCCTATTTCGTGACAAATCCTTAACGGCCTGCTCGTAGTGGCGCAAAGCCTGATGCCATACCAGATCTCAGGACCGGATTGGATGGCCACGGAGAGATTCGACGTTCTTGGCTAAGACGCCCGAAGGCGCCGGCACGCTCACCGGACGGGCTGCGGACATATTCCAAGTTGAAGGCGTCATGCTTTTCGAAGCGGAGAAAATCACGCTGCCGGATCTGGCGCTGATCATGATGGCTTACGTGGATCAGCCGGTCGTCGATATGACCGGGTTGAATGGGTACTATCAGGTGGCGCTGAACGTCCCGGGCCCGCCCAATGCCGGCGGAATGGGAGCGTGCGGCGCAGCAGGAATGGGTGCAGACGCCGGCGGAAGTCCTGTCGAGGCTTCCGACCCATCCGGCTCGCAGTTGGGTTTGACTCGAAGGCCCCATAATCCGATGTATGAAAGCCGCTCAACTTATGATCCACCGAGCAGGCTGCGCGCTATTCAGCCTGGTAGACGAATGTGAATTGCACGTTCACGCGATCACCCTGAAAATCTGCGGGAACCGGTGGTAAGGGAAGCACGGCGGAGATCGCCACCACGGCCGCGCGATCGAGCGGCTGAAGGCCGGATGCCGAGGCGATGACCAGCTTCACAACGGTCCCATCGCGACTGACTCCGGCCTGGATCACTACCCGGCGCTCTGGCCCGGCATTCGCGGCCCTCGGCCAAACTTCGAACCACTTGGCCCGCACCTTGGAGGCGACTTCGGTCAGATACGGTTTGAAGTCGACGCCGTCGGGACCGGTCATTAGTTCCACTCCGGCCTCGGATTTGTCATGACGCGGCGCCCGCTGCGCGGCGACTAACGCCGGTAGCAGAAGCATGATAGTGATCGCGATCCCGCTACGCATGGCATTCACCCGCGACGATTCTACTATGGGGCACTCGCGTAGGGCGGCCCATGGGCGCGCCCTCGGCGGCTCACACCGCCAGCCTCACAGTTCGCATGACTCACCCGCAGATCGCGTCCAAAAATTCCTCTTCGCGTTCGATCGCCATCGAAACTCTTAGGTAGTAAACCGGCAGCGAGGCACGCGCGTCGTCGTGCAAATTGATGGCGTCTTTTTCCGTGGTGACCATGGCGTCCGCGTCCTGTTCCACGAAGTGATGCTCCAGCCGCCGGAACTCGTGCGCGCGATAGCGGTGGTGGTCGTCAAACTCGAACCAGCACGCCGGCGCCACGCCCAATCGCTCCAGCGTACGCCGGAACGATTGCGGATTCCCCAAACCGCAGAACGCGCCGGCGCGGCGGAAGGGCGGCTCTGCGATCGGGTGGCAGGCGCCATCGCGGCTATTCACCCACTCTCGCGGCTCCAGGGTGGCGCGGAACATGGGCGCATGCGGGTTCGACTGGCGGACGGCGTGCTCAATCGCCGGAGCGAGATCGGAGAACCGTGCGCGCGTGATCACCACGATGTCCGCGCGCGCGATCGCCGAGAATGGCTCGCGCAATCGGCCCAAAGGAAAAACTCCGCCGCCGCCCAGCGGATCGAGCGCATCGATGAGGACGATATCCAAATCGCGCGCCAGGCGCAAGTGCTGGAAGCCATCGTCCAGCACCAGCATGTCTACGTGAAATTTGCGGCGCAATTGCATGCCGGCTTCGTAGCGGTCCGCTCCGATGCCCACCGGGGCCACGCCCGAGCGGAGGAAGATCTGCGGCTCGTCGCCCGTCCGTTCCGCCGGCCAACTTGCGCCGGGCGCCAACGCCAGAATCTTGTCGGGAGATACGCGCCCGTAACCGCGCGTCAGAATTCCCGGGGATTTGCCGCGGCTCTTCAGCAACTCCGCCACCCGCAGCACACAGGGCGTTTTGCCGGTGCCCCCCATGCTGAGGTTGCCCACGCTGATCACCGGAACGCCGATGCGGCGCTGCTTCCTCAGATCGTTCGCGTGCCTGCTACGCGCGCCTTGCATCCACGCGCGCGAGAGCGGCCACGCCAGCGCCTCCATTGGCAAGGCATGGCGGAAATGCGGCAGACGCGAATCGTAGAGTTCGCGAACCGCTGCGGCTGCACGCTCGCTGGCCCCGCGCTTGGCTTGCGCGCACGCATACGCGCGGCGGCCCATTTCCCGGGCGGCTTCGGGTGAATCGAGCAGCTTTCCAATCGCGCCCGCCAGTCCGGCCGCATTGGGGATTTCGACGCACGCGAACGCCGCGAGAAAATCGGCGGCGATGGCGCGGAAGTTCTCCATGTGCGGCCCCATCGCAATCGGCTTGGCGAACAGTGCGGGCTCCAGAATGTTGTGGCCGCCGCGATCCACCAGCGTTCCGCCTATGAATACCACGTCCGCGACGGAGAACAGGCCGCTCAGTTCGCCGATGCTATCGAGAAGCAGCGCGCCGGGCAGCTCGAGCGTATCGCCGTCTTGCAGATTTCGCCGCCGCAGATGCCGTACGCCCGCGGACGCGAGTTTTGCGGCCGCTTCATCGAACGCGGCCGGCTTGCGCGGCGCCAGAATCAGCATCAGCTTCGGACGGCTGCCTGCCAATTCGCGGAACGCCGCGATCACCGCATCGTCTTCATCGGGCGGCATGGTGCTGGCGGCGATCCATATCTTTTCCGGCCCGGTCCGCGCGATGAGCTTGCGCGCCGGCGAATCCGCATCCGCCGTGCGCGGCTCGAAATCGTATTTGAAATTGCCGCTGGCGCTCACTCGACCGGCGGGCGCGCCCAGTTCCACGAACCGCTCGCGCATCTCTTCCGATTGCGCCAGAATCGCATCCGCGGCCGGCAGCACGGCGCGGAAGAACCATGCGAGCTTGCGATATCGCGAAATAGCGCGATCCGAAATGCGCCCGTTTACTATCGCTATCGCCGCACCGGTGCGCTTGGTTTCGCGCAGCAGGTTCGGCCAGATCTCGGTTTCGGCGATCACTACCACCGAGGGCTTCAGCATCCGCAACACGCGGCGCACCATGCAGACGTAGTCGACCGGCGCGTAAAATATGCCGTCGGCCAAGCCGCGCAGCATATTCTCGGCCGTTGCCCGCCCGGCCAACGTGGATGTGGAAACGAACAGCCGCGAGTTGGGAAACTCGGCCCGCAGACGCCGCAGAAACTCGACGCATCCGGTGATTTCTCCCACCGAAACTGCGTGCAACCAGATCGCGCCCGGACCGGTCTGTCTAAAGGAGCGCGGCGGAAAGCCCAAGCGTTGCGGCAGCGTGCGCCAATATCCGCGGTCCCCCAGGCAGCGGTAGAGGAAATACAATAACAGCAAGGGCGAACCAAGCGCCTGAAGGGTCCGGTAAAGGAGATAAATGCCTTTTATTTTCAAACGGTTGGCTCTTCTCATGAGTATAGCCGCGGCGGTTGCATCCCACAATCGAGCCGCCGACAATCAAGCTGCGAGCTATCAAGCCGAGAAAGATCACCCGGCGTTTCACCCGCCTCCCGCCGCCGAGTTGCCGCACCGCCAGACTAACGGCCAGGTGACCATCGGCGCCGACCCCTATACCAGCGGCGAAAAGCTCAAGGCCGCGTTTGGCAAGCTGAATCCGTATCAGTACGGAATTTTGCCGGTGCTGATCGCGATTCAGAACGCGAGCGGCCAATCCATCCGGATGGACGGGATGAAAGCCGAATACGTGGGCCCTAACGGCGACCGCATCGAGGCTACGCCGGCGAAGGACGTACGCTACACGCAAGGCGGTGGGCGCCCGAGTCAGCCGATTGGCGTGATTCCGCCGCATGTCAAAAAGAGTCCGCTCGCCGTTTGGGAAATCGAAGGACGCGCGTTTGCCGCGGAGATGATCCCAACCGGTAATTCCGCATTCGGGTTCCTCTATTTTCAAACCGGAATCCAGAAGGGCGCCACGATTTACCTGAGTGGGATGACCGAAGCTGCCAGCGGCAAGGAGCTCCTGTTCTTCGAAATTCCGCTGCAATAACAGTGGCGCGGGCCCATGGTCTGCGCTGTTAGGTTAATAGATAATTCCGTCCCAACAAAAAAGCCGCGAAGCCCTCGATCCGTTCGAGTGCATTCGCGGCCCTCTTCCCAGCCCAATGGGCCAGCCCTACTCCTTAACAGCCTTCAGCTTCTCGCGCTGTTCCTTCAAAACCGCTCTGCGGCTCAGCTTGATTTTGTTGCCTTCGAGCGCCAGCACCTTCACCAGAATCTGGTCGCCCTCCTTCAGCTCGTCGCGTACTTCCTTGATGCGGTTTTCGGCGATCTCGCTGATGTGCAGCAACCCGTCGGTGCCCGGGAAAATCTCGACGAACGCTCCGAAATCCACCAGCCGCACCACTTTGCCCAGGTAGGTCTTGCCCACTTCGGCAGTCGCCGTGATATCGGTGATGATCTGGATCGCCCTGTTCGCCGAAGCCTCGTCGGCCGATGCCACGTGGATGGTGCCATCGTCTTCGACGTCGATCTTCACGCCCGTCTGCTCGATGATTCCACGAATCACTTTGCCGCCCGGTCCGATGACGTCTCGAATCTTATCGGTCGGAATGTGAAGCGTGTAAATCCGCGGCGCGTATTGCGAAATGCTGCTGCTGGCCGCGCCCAGAGCGGCGTACATCTTGTCGAGGATGAAGAGGCGGCCGCGGCGCGCCTGCTCCAGCGCCTGCTCCATGATGGCGGTGGTGATGTTGGGCACCTTGATATCCATCTGGAGTCCGGTGATGCCTTCGCGCGTGCCGGCGACTTTGAAATCCATATCGCCGTAGTGGTCTTCCGCGCCCGCGATGTCGGTCAGAATGGCGTAGTCCTTCCCTTCGAGCACCAGGCCCATCGCCACCCCGCCCACGTGAGAAGCCAGCGGCGCGCCCGCGCTCATCAGCGCCAATGATGCGCCGCAAACCGTAGCCATAGAGCTGGAACCGTTCGATTCCAGAATGTCGCTGACCACGCGCATGGTATACGGGAACTTGCTCTCATCGGGAATCAACGCCGTCAGCGCGCGTTCCGCCAGCGCGCCATGCCCGATTTCGCGACGCCCGGGGCCGCGCATGAAACCGGTTTCGCCCACGCTGAACGGCGGGAAGTTGTAGTGCAGCATGAAGCGCTTCGACGCCTCGCCCGGCTCCAGCAGCTCGATACGCTGCTCGTCGTCCTTCGTACCCAGCGTCACCGTTACCAGCGCCTGCGTTTCGCCGCGCGTGAACAGCGCGGAACCGTGCGTGCGCGGCAGCACGCCCGTCTCAATGGCGATCTCACGGATCTCGTCGAACGCGCGCCCATCCGGACGGCGGTGCTTCTTCAGCATCTCGTCGCGGAAGATGCGCTCCTTCAGCGCTTCGTAACACTTCACCGCTTCGGGACGCTGCTCTTCCGGCGTGGCTTCGACAATCTTCTTCTTCAGCGCGGAAATCCGCGAGTAGCTTTCCAGCTTCTCGTACTTCTGCGTGTCTAAAGCGTCGCTCAACTCTTCGCGCACCTTGGAAACAGTCGCGTAGAGTTCTTCGTTCAGCACCGGCGAAGCGAATTCGCGCTTCGGCTTGCCACAGGCCGCAACCAGCTTGCGGATGCCGGCGGCGATCTTCTTGCAGCACTCGTGGCCGAACTCGATCGCGCCCAGGACCTCCGCCTCGGAGACCTGCTGCGCGCCCGCTTCCACCATCACGATGCCCCCTTCAGTGCCGGCCACCACGATATTGAGCTTCGATTCGCGACCTTCCGTGTAGCTGGCGTTGGCGATGTACTTGCCGTCCTTCATGCTGACGCGAACGCCGCCCAGCACGTGCGGGAACGGAATATCCGAAATCGCCAGGGCCGCCGCCGTGCCCGCGATGGCGAGCGAGTTCGGGTCCTGCTCGGGATCGGCCGAGATCACCATGGCGATGATCTGCGTTTCGTACAAAAACCCTTCCGGAAACAGCGGCCGGATGGGCCGGTCGATCAACCGGCTGGTGAGAACTTCTTTTTCCGAGGGACGTCCCTCGCGTTTGATGAAGCCGCCCGGAATCTTTCCGGCGGAGTAAGTGAATTCGCGGTAATCCACGGTGAGCGGGAAAAACCCGGCTCCCGGCTTGGGCTCTTGCGCCATGCATGCGGAGACAAGCACCACTGCGTCCCCTGAGCGAACGACAACCGCGCCGTTCGCCTGTTTGGCCATCTTTCCCGTTTCCAGGGTGATAATACGGCCGCCCAGGTCAATTTCAACTGTGTGAACCATTCGTGTTTTAAAACCTCCATTCGGCGGGGAACCAGTCCCGGCCGATCAATCCGGCGCCCGTTCAGGGAAGCCGTTTGAGACTGGAGTTGACAGGATGAGTGGCCGGAACACAACGGGCAATACGCCATAATTGGCTAACAAGCCTGGCGAACAAGCCGCCGCGCCCCAACCAAGTGGGTATGCAGCTCGAAAGCGATCCGCAAGACTGCCGGGACAACCGGCCGACAACGGGCCGCCTTCAACGAACGAACTAGCGTCGAATGCCCAGCCGTTGCAGAACCGTCTTATAGCGTTCGGGATCCGTATTGCGCAGGTACGTCAAAAGCCGACGGCGCTTCGCTACCAGTGTGAGCAGTCCCTTGCGGGACCCGTGGTCCTTGCGATGCGTCTTGAAGTGCTCCGTCAGCATCGTGATCCGCTGACTCAATAAGGCAATCTGCACTTCTGGCGACCCAGTGTCGGATTTGTGGCGCTGATTGGAAATAAAAATCTGCCGCTTTGCTTCAACCGCCAGTGCCATTCTAGGGGTAAAACTCCTTGTCTTCTCTTAATCTCGTTTTGATACAGCCAGTAGGATAACACAAGTGGCAAGTGGGCAGGCCCCTTCCAAATCGGCCGCTCGTCTCAAAGCTCTTACGGAAGCAGGCTCTCATGTGCTGGTTCGAACAGTTCGAGGTCCGTGAATCGCCTGAAATCCGCCCCGTTGCAGGTGAAGAGCTTCGTCGCGCCGCGGGCGAGCGTTCTCGGTACGATTTGCAGGTCGAACACATGCGGACCTCGCACCGGGCCGGTCTTGATTAGAAGGATCTCAAATTGTACAGCCTCGCCTTGCCACTTACCCCACCCCTGGGGCAAACCAGATCCGCGACGCAAACTCCGCTTCCTCCGCTGTTGCCTTTGACCTTTCATCCCCANNCGCGTTGAAAACCACAGCCTCGGGCTAGTCCCCCAGGTCGATGACGCACGGCGCCAGGGTGCGCGCCGATTCCAGCATCCTCAGGCACCCGATGGTGGCGCGCACGCCATCCTCCACGCCGATCTGTGGGTGAACGCCCTTGCGGATAGCGTCGATGAAGTCGGCCATCTGCTCGCTGTATCCTTTGTCCGCAAACCACTTCGACCGGTTCACGCGCATTCTTCCGCGGATGGAAAGATGCTTGAAATCTTCGGTTACGGCCCCAATGCCTTCCGCGAAAACTTCCACCCGTTCGCCGCCCGACGTCTTGCTGCCAATGGTGCTGTAGTTGAGACTGCCCACCGAGCCGTCGGCGAAGTGGAACGCCGCCACCATGTTGTTTTCCCCCACCGGATCTTTCTTCCCTGTGGGTAGCGTGTAGGCCGACACGGAAACGGGCTCGGAACCGAGCAGCCAGTACATTAAGTCCACAAAGTGGCAAGCCTCACCCAGAATGGCCCCGCCGATCGCCGGATCCGCCATCCAATATGAGCCCGAAATTCCCGGCGAATTCACCCGGCAGCCCACTACCGCGGGACCGGAGCGGCGTTCCAGGGCTTTCTTCTGCTCGATGTAGTACGGCGCGAACCGGCGGTTGAAGCCCACCGTGAGATGCTTGCCGGATTCTTTCACCGCCTGGCGCAGTTCACGGCATTCCTCCTCCGTGAGCGCCACCGGCTTTTCCACAAACACATGCTTGCCGGCGCGCAACGCGGCCAGCGCTTGCGCCGCGTGATATTGGTTCCGGCTGACGATCACCACGGCGTCTACCGCTTTATCGTTTAGAATCTCCTGGTAGTCCGAGCAACAATATTCGGCCCCGAAACGCAGCGCGTAACTCTTGCCGCGGAAACCGGCCGACGAATGCACCGCCCGCAGGCTCACATGCGGATTCTTCTTCAGATTCGGCAAGTGGCTCCACTTCGCCAGATTGCCCGCACCCACCAGCGCCACCTGAACTTTGCCCTCTTTTGCGGCGGGCGCCGCCGCGTTATCGACCCTCCTGACAGGCGTGTATACGGCGGTTGGCGCATCCGCGGATGGATAGCGCAGCAGCACCGCCAGACTGGTGGAATTGGGCGCAAGAATGGTTTCATACGCCTGCGGCGCCTCTTGCAGCGCATAGCGGTGCGTGACCAGGGGGTCGACCTCGATCTGTCGCGTTCCCAGCAGCCGCAGGAACTCTTCCATGTTCCGGTTCTCGGTCCAGCGAATATAGGCGATCGGGTAGTCCCGGCCGTGCTTTTCGTATTCCGGATCGTAGCTGCCCGGACCATACGCGCGCGACATGAAAAGCTGCACCTCTTTCAGGTACATGTCGTTCCAGGGAAACTCCATTCCCACCGCGCCGACGATGATCAGCCTTCCCCGGTCGCGGCAGAGCTGCAGAGCCAGTTGCGCCGGCGCGGGAGACTTGCTGGCGGCGCAGACAATCACCCGGTCCGCGCCCCTGCCGTTGGTGATGCCCAGGATCGACTCAACCACCGCGGAGCCGCTGACAACGTAATCCGCGCCCAGTTTCCTCGCCAGTTCGGCGCGTTCCGGCCTCAGGTCGATGGCGGCCACCACCGCGCCTTGCGCCTTGGCAAGTTGGACCGTTAGCTGCCCCACCAAGCCCAGCCCTATCACCGCTACCACGTCGCCCAAGCCGATATCGGATGTGCGCACGGCGTTCATGGCAATGCTTCCCAGCGTCGCAAAACAGGCTTGTTCAAAAGGAACGGCGTCGGGAATGCGAGCTACCAGATTCCGTCCGGTAAGAATGCTCTCGGCGTGTCCCGTGCCCTCGCCGCCATAAGCGACGCGTTCGCCGATTTCCAAATCGGTTACGGTGGGGTGCTTCTCCGCCACTATCCCGGCGCCGGAATAGCCCAACACCGCGTACTCGCTGAACTTCGCATGTACCTCGCGCAGAGTGGGAATCGGCCCCATGGTTCCCATCACGTCGAGAATCTTGCGCAAGTGGGAGGGGTTTTCGGCAACCTCCTTCAGTACCCCTTCCTGGTGGATGCTGGCGGTCTCAGTGCCGCTGCTGATCAACGAATACATAGGCCGCACCACGACGTGATGCGGCGGCGCAATGGGGTCGGGCGCCTCATCGACGATAATTTCCTTGAGACCTCTGCGGATGACTTGTTTCATTTGGGATGAAGCGGTTCGCGCTTCAAGCCAGATTGTAACGCGAGGCGCCGGAAGGCGTCCGGCGGACTTGATACAAGGTGCTTATTAACCGTTTGCTCCCTTACTCTACGGTCGGGCTCCGTTTCGGACTCGGCGTGTTTTCCGATGCTTAAGGAGCCGCGACCGTAATGTAAGGGAGCGGATTTCGCCGGCGTTTCCCGACTCAGTTTAAGTACCCAATGCGACGGGAGTGTATTGCCCCAAAAGCGCGTTGGAGTTGGCTTGGCTACCGATCGGATTGCGCGCCGATATCCTTCGCCACTGCGGCGCCGTCCCGGCCGCTGTGTTGGCAGACTACCGCGCTCAAGAAGACAATCGCGAAGGCGTGCGGCGAACTTACGAGTGGTAATTAGACAACGTATTTGCCAGCGGGCAATTGAGCGCTCTCTGCAAGCGCCCGGCTCACTTCACGCAAACAAGCGTCGCATGGGCGCCCGGCATTTTTTGGATTCTCGCGGCTCTGTCGCGGAATTCCTCCCTGCGGTCTAATCTCGGTTTCGGATTCCGGATGCTTGCGAACGGTTCCGGAGCCGCGACTGTAAGGGAGCGCCCGCGGCTTCCCCGGATCGGTTAAGTTAAGCGCCTCGTTGCGAACCGGCGCCCGCGCAAGGATGTTAGACTGACCCACGGATGGCGAGAACATTTACATCGCGTACATCGCGGATTCGCCGCGGCGTTTCGCCGAGCGCCGCCTGGCATTGCTCGACAGCGCCGCGGAGCGGGAACGCCTGATCGCCGCGACCTGCAGTCTGGCGGCGTCGAAATATTCCTGGGATGTTGTCTCCCGCGGCATGGAACGATTGTTGTTCCAATAAAAGCTCATGCTCCCGATCGCCTTATTTTGCGCGTCCGCCGCGCTGGGGCTTTACATCGTACTCGGTTATCCGCTGCTGCTCGGCCTGATGGCGCGAAGGTGGCCGAAGCCCGTCCTCAAAAGCAGGCAGCGGAAAACCGTGTCGGTGGTGATCGCCGTCCACGATGGAGAGCGATTCATCGGCGCCAAGCTCGATTCCGTGCTTGCCCTCGATTATCCGCGCGAGCTGATGGAAACCCTGGTGGTCTCCGATGGTTCCACCGACCGCACCGATTCCATTGTGCGGAGATTCGCCCCGCAAGGCGTGCAGCTGCTGCGGGTTCCCCGCGGCGGCAAGTGTGCGGCGCTCAATGCCGCCATCCCGCAAGCCCGCAATGAGATTCTTCTGCTCACCGATATACGCCAGATTGTGGAGCCGGAGAGTCTGCAGGCGATGATCGATTGCTTCGCCGACCCCTCCGTGGGCGCGGTCAGCGGCGAGTTGGTGATTCATCGGGGCGCGAGCCACGACGAAGCCGACATTGGCCTGTACTGGCGTTACGAGAGTTGGATACGGAATCGCTTGAGCGATGTCGATTCCATCTTTGGCGCCACCGGTCCCTTTTATGCGCTGCGCCGCGAGTTAGCCGTGCCCATTCCGCCCGATCAGCTGCTGGACGATATGTACCTTCCACTGGCGGCGTTCTTTCGCGGATACCGCCTGATCGTCGAGCCGCGCGCGCGCGCATTCGATTACCCCACCTCGCGCGAAACGGAGTTTACGCGGAAGGCGCGCACCCTGGCGGGAAACTACCAGATCCTGCGCTCTTATCCTGCGTTGCTTGGCCCGCGGAACCGCATGTGGTTTCACTATGCGTCGTATAAGCTGGGGCGGCTGGCGCTTCCCTGGGTTCTGCTCCTCTTGTTCGTGAGCAGTTGCTTTCTGGCATTACCCTGGCGGTGGTTCCTATTGGGGAGCCAGGCGGCCTTCTACGGTTTGGCGGCGGTGGACCCATTGCTTCCCGGCGGCTTCCCGGCGAAACGGCTCTCCTCGTTCGCGCGGACCTTTGCGGCGCTGATGTTGGCGGCGGTCTGGGGGCTGAAGGTATTCTTTGTTCCTCCGCGCAGCTTATGGAAGGAATCGAAGATCGGCGGGTTGCCGCGATGAAGGTGGTTCAGCTCGGGCCCTATCCTCCCCCGCATGGGGGCGTGCAAACGAATCTGGTAGCGATTCGCGAATACCTTGAGCGGAACGGCCATTCGTGCGCCGCCATTCACCTTACGCGCTATCGCGGCAATGCTCCGGGAGTCTATTACCCCGCAAGCGCAGTCGAATTGGCGCGCCTGCTGATCCGTTTGCGCGTGGATATCCTCCACCTCCATTTCGGCGGCGATCTCACCATGCGCCTGCTTGCGCTGGCGCTGTTTTGCACGCTGCTGCCGGGCCGAAAGACGGTTCTCTCGTTTCATTCGGGCGGCTATCCATCTTCCCCTGCCGGGCGGACGGCGGGGTGGTGGACGCTGCGCGGCTTCGTCTTCCGGCGGCTCGACGGCGTGATCGCCGTGAACGACGAAATCGCCGCGATGTTCCGGAAGTTCGGGGTTCGGCCGAATCGCCTGCGTACCATTCTGCCTTTCGCGGTCCAATTGCCCGACCCCGCGCAGCCTCTTCCGGATCGCCTGCAAACTTTCATGGCGGCCCATAAGCCGTTCCTGTTGACGGTGGGGCTGCTCGAGCCGGAATACGATCTTGGCTTGCAGATCGAGGCCATGGCGGATATTCTCGAGCGCTTCCCGCGGGCGGGCCTGGCGATTGTGGGCGCGGGCAGCCTCGAAGAGAGCCTGCGCCGCCAGATAGCCGCCAAGCCTTATGCCGAAAGCATCCTGCTCTACGGCGACATGCCTCGCGCGGTAACGTTGCGCGCCATGCTCGCATGCGATGCGCTTCTTCGAACTACTCTTTACGACGGCGATTCCGTGTCCGTCCGCGAAGCCCTCTATCTGGGAACTCCGGTCATCGCCACGGATAATGGCATGCGTCCAGCCGGCCTGCGCCTGATTCCGATTTCGAATCGGGAGCGCCTCGGCGACGCCGTCTTCGACGTGGTGGCCGCCGGTCAGCCGCGAAAGCCCATGGCGGATGACGGCCTGGAAAATCTGCGGGCGGTAGAACGGCTCTACAGGGAGCTGCCGTGAGTTTCCTTTTCGAGCCGGCGCCGGCAGATCCGCTCCATGCGGCGGGCGGCCGCGGACCAGGGGTCCGCCCTACACACTTGGATGATTCCGCGCAATCGCCAAAGTGCATCCGCACGGCAAGATACACCTTGCATTAGTGGTGCGATTAACATTTTGTTTTATATGGCTTTAGTTTGCTAGGTAGACACAAGCACGTGTATACTTGCCTCATGGTTATCTCTATGCGTCCTCATGCCTCCAGGGCCGAGATCGATCACGTCTGCGACCGCATCCGCGAGTTTGGGTATCGGGTGCATTCCATTGAGGGTGAAGGGCGAGTGGTGATCGGCGTAGTTGGCATTGGCGACGTTACGGCTTGCCTGGAATCGCTCGAGGCGACGCCAGGGGTGGAGAGCGCGGTGCGGATTTCGGCGCCATATAAGTTCGTCAGCAGGGAATTCCGCAAAGAGCGGTCGTCCATACGGGTGGATGGCCTGGAGATTGGCGGCGGCGAGTTCATCGTGATCGCCGGGCCGTGCTCGGTGGAGAGCGAGCGGCAGATCATGGAGACGGCCGAGGGCGTGGCGGCGGCGGGGGCGCGAATGCTGCGCGGCGGAGCGTTCAAGCCGCGGACGTCGCCCTACGATTTTCAGGGACTGGAGGGCGAGGGGCTGAAGCTGCTGCGCAAGGCGCGCGAGGCGACCGGGCTTGCGATCGTCACCGAAATCATGAGCGACCGCGATGTGGATCTGGTCGCCGAGTATACCGACGTGATGCAAGTGGGCGCGCGCAACATGCAGAATTTCGCGCTGCTGAAGTCGCTCGGAAGCTGCGGGCGGCCGGTGCTGCTGAAACGCGGAATGAGCTCGACCATCAACGAGCTGCTGATGTCGGCGGAGTATGTGACGGCGCACGGGAACCCCAACGTAATTTTGTGCGAGCGCGGCATCCGCACGTTCGAAACCGCCACGCGCAATACGTGCGATATCGCGGCGATTCCGGTGCTGAACGAGCTGACGCACCTGCCGGTGATTCTCGACCCGAGCCATGCCACCGGCAAGCGAAGTCTGGTGCCGGCGTTGGCGCGGGCGGGCGTGGCGATCGGCGCCGACGGGTTGATTGTGGAAGTGCATCCGTGTCCGGAAAAGGCGGTCAGCGACGGGGCGCAATCGCTGACTCTCGAAGGGTTCCGCGCAATGATGCGCGATCTGGCTCCCTACGTGGAATTGTGGAAGGAAGGGCGTGCTACTGGAGCGAGGGCGGCGGCGTGACTTGCCTCAGTGCTGTTCGCTTAAGGCGCAGTCTTGCCGCTTCGACACAGGAAGCGCAAGCGGCGGCTCAATAGCGCGCGGGCCAAAAGCCGGTCTCCGTCCGAAAAACTTGTGACAAGGCAATATCGTAAACCGGGCTGAAAGATATAGGATTCTTTACAACAGGCGGAAGTTGACTTGCACTTCCGCCTGCACGGCAACAGGCTTGCCGTCTTTCATGGTCGGCTTAAACCTCCACTGTTTAACGGCTTCGATAGCTTTTTCGTCCAGGCCTAAGCCCAAGCTGTGGCTCACCTTGACGTTCGTCGCCTGGCCGGAGGCGTTGACTTCCACAGAGAGACCCACCCTTCCCTGGAACTTGGCTTTGCGAGCCAATTCCGAGTATTCGGGTTCTTGCTTGTAAACCAAAGCTGGAGAGGTGCTGTCAGGAACGATGCTATGATCGGCGCCGCCGTTTCCACTAGCACCGAAGACGGCGAAAGATTTCATGGCGTAGTAACCCGCGCGGTAATTCAGTTTGGCCATGGCGTCATCTTTGCCGGTGATCTCGATCTTCCGAAACTTGCCATCCACATTTGGATTTCCGGTGTAATAGCCCAAGATGTAGTAACTCGAAATCGAGTCCTGCGTTCCTTGAGTGGCGTCCAGCTTTTGGAATTCGAAGACGCTGATGTGCTGCGCCATACCGTCTTCGGTTACGCCAAAATCGTTGGCGCCGAGTCCTTCGATGGTCTTGCCGTTCCTATCGGAGACGGCGACGGCCTCGATCACGAGCATCGTGTTGGCCGAATAATACGGCATAGGCGTAACTCTCGCGTCTGTGCCGGCGGATTGCTGTGCGGCAACCATCCTGAGGGGCGACATGGTGAGGACGAGCACCGTCGCGGCAGCGCATGCGAGCGCCACCGGGAGCGTCCCCGCCCGGCCACGCCGCTGCCGGCTGTCGAGAACCGCGCCGACGCGCGTTGCCAGATCGGCGCGGTTCGCCATCGCCAGCAGGGGCGATTTGGCAGCCGGCGAATTAGCAGACAACGACAGCCGCCGGGCGAGCGCGACCAGTTGATCGGCATAGGCGGTAGCCTCCGAGCGTCCCAGCACTGCGTCGTCGCAGGACCGTTCCGCTTCGAGCGCGAGCTGACGCCACGCGATCCAGACCAAAGGATGGAACCAATACACGGCGCATACGGCCCGCGCAAGGCAGTGGCTCACCCAGTCGCCGCGGCGCACGTGCTCCAGTTCATGTACGAGCGCGCGATTCAGGTCCTCCCCCTCCCAGGTCTGTGCGTCCCGAGGCAGCACGATGGCAGGATGCACGACGCCGCAGGTCATCGGTCCCGGCAGCGCCCCGTGCAGCCGCACTTCGACGCGCCGACGAATGCCGGCGTCGAGCGCCAGCCCGTCGACGACCGGCTGCCCATGCCGCCACGGCCGGGCAGATCTTCGCAACGAACGAACCTGCCAAAGACCCATGACCACCGGAAGCAGAAAAAGCGCCGTCCCGGCGATCCAACCCGCGAACAACAGAGCAGACGGCGAAAATCCGGCCGATCGCGGAACTACAGACATAGCGCCAACTCTTGCGTATGCCGGCGCGGTGGGCGTAATCGCTCCGGCGACCCCTGCGAAGGCAGGCTCGATCCGCTGATGCGCCGCGGCCGGCACTGCTATACGGACGGGCGGAGCGACGATAGAGGCGATCGGCAGCGCCAGCAGCACGCCGAACGCCGCGGCCAGCAGCGCATGGCGCACCGCCGCGCGGCTCCTGCTCGCCAGCCGGGCGCTGGCCAGACTCAGCGCCGTGGCGACGGTCGCCTTGGCGACGATCGCCGCGGCCAGCGAGCTGCTCACTGCGAGCATTACTCCGTTGATGGCGGGTATCACGACTGCTTCTTCCTTTCCTTGCGAACACGGTCGATTTCGACTTTGAGCGCATCGAGCTCGTCGTCGGTCCACGCCGCCTCGGCCACCAGAGCCGTCATCATCTGTCCCAGCGAGCCGCCGAAGAAGGTCTGCAGGTACTGTCGCAGCGCCCTGCGTTTGGCGACAGCCGGCGAGATTGTCGCCGAATAGATATAGCGGAGGCCGTCCTGCTGGTGTTTCAGGCAACCTTTCTTTTCGAGCCTGGCGAGCATGACGCGAACGGACGAATCGCCGGGCGGGCTCGTCAGGCGCGCGCGGATCTCCTCCGCCGACGCGCGATTGCCCAGCGCAAAGACGGCGTCCATGATTTCCCGTTCCCGGCGTGTAAGCGGTTCAGCGATCGTTTTGGGCATCGTCGTCTCGCGGCGGAAATGTGTGCGACACCTGTCACATATTATACGCGACAGATGTCGCATGTCAAGCCCTGATCCTAAGCGAACCGGCGGGCTAACATTGGATTGCCGCGGTGACGAAGGCTCGCCGGAACAGTCGCAGGGGAAAGAGAATCGTTCGCGCGCGCACGCCGGCTCCCCGTTCCGCTAGCTGGCTGGAGACACCCAGCGGGATCGAGTGCGCCGCTGAGTGAACGGCACTGAACCTGACTCGGATATCTCACCGGCTTTCCGCCGCAACGCGCAAGGCCGCGTCTACTTCGTGCGCCTGGCCCAGGGCGCCCCGTGAAACCGGCGGCAAGACCGCCGGCGTTACCTGAGCGGCGCGCCCCCCGCGACGAAGCCTGTTGAGCTATGCGGGCGAGGGTTGTGTGATACTGCCCTTGTGAACGCAAGACTCAAAATGTGGCTGTTCATTCTCTGCGTCGTGGCGGCGTGCTGCGCGGCCGTGTGGGGAGTGGTGGCGTACCGGGGCCGCTCCATCGCGCCGGCGGAGCTGATCAAACGGCTACCCTCGCAGGATGCGCTGCTGCTGTATATCGACTTCAGCGCGCTGCGGAGGGCGGGACTGCTGCAATTGCTGGACGGCTCGAAATTGGGGCAGGAGCCGGAGTATGAGAGCTTCGTCCGCGATACCGATTTCAATTACGTGCAGGATCTGGATAGCGCGCTGGCGGCATTTGCGCCTACCGGGAAGTATATTCTGGCCAAGGGGCGGTTCGACTGGAAGGCCCTGCGCGATTACGTAAAAGCGCAGCACGGCGAGTGCTATAACTCGGTCTGCCAGATGGCCGGCAGCACGCCCGAGCGTAAGATTTCCTTCCTGCCGTTGCAGACGGACCTGATGGCGATGGCTGTCAGCTCCGACGCCGGCGCGGCGCTACGCATGGAGATTGCCGAGGCGGGCGCGCCCACGCCCGTTCCGGACGCTGCGGTGTGGCTGCTTCTGCCGCCGGCGATTCTGAAATCGCAGGACAGCTTGCCGGACGGCACGCGGCAGTTCGCCAAAAGCGTGGAGGATGCCAAGAGCGTGACCATCGGCTTCGCGCCGGAGGGCAACCGGCTGGCGGCGCACCTCAACGTTCTATGCCGCAGCGATCGGGACGCGGCTTTGACCGCTGCCGTACTGACGAAAATCACCGAGGTTCTGCGCAAGGTGATCGCGCAGTCGGGTCAGAAGCCCAGCGCAAACGACCTCAGCGGACCACTGACGTTGGGCAGCTTTGAAAGCAAGGGATCGCGGGTGTTCGGGTACTGGCCCATTGAGCGGGCCTTCGTGGAACAGGTGCTGGCGGCGCGTTAGTCAGTTCATGCCGCACATGCCGGGGTTGCTGCAGCGGCCGCTGGGGCAGACCGGCATATCGGCGGATTTGGAACCGCCGCCGGCGTGCGCGGCGAAGGTGGAATGCTCCTGCGCCAGATGCTTCTGACCGCAGGACGGGCACTCGGGCTGATCGGAGCTGCGGCGAATCAACTTTTCGAATTTGGTTCCGCAATCTTCGCAACGGTATTCGTAAATCGGCATAACTCTATTGTACGGCGAAGAGGGCCAGGCCATGCGGGCTGTAGGTTGCCAAAGGGCGCTTATTAACCGTTCCGGGGCACGATCGCCGGGTTGACAGACGACAAAAAACGATCGTCTGTCCCACGTTGACGCGTCTCTACATTTTTTTCTCTACCCCTTGAAATCTTAGGGGAGACGTGTCAGAATGGCGCCATGAAACCCGAAGCGGCATGGAGGAGGTACCTGCGATTCTGGGGCGCGAATCCGGAAGGCGACGTGGATGACGAGTTCCGGTTTCACCTCGAAACGAAAATCGACGAGCTGCGGGCGAGGGGCCTGGGCGTGGCGGAAGCCCGCCGCGAGGCATTGCGGCAGTTCGGGCCGGTTCCAGCCCCGCGCGCGGAATGTGTCGCCGTCAGCCGAAGCCGCCAGAGGCAGCGGTCGCGCGCGGAATTCCTGAACGACTGGTATAGCGACCTGCGTTATGCCATCCGCGTATTGCGCAAAGCGAAAGCGTCCACGGCGGCGGCCATCCTGATTCTCGCAGTCGGCATCGGCGCCACCACGGCCGTGTTCACATTGCTCGACAGGATGATCTATGAGCCGTTGCCCGTTCCGAAGCCATCGCAATTGGCGTTGGTTTCGCACTGGTTTATGGGGACCAACGGCAAGCGCCTCGGCGGGGAGACATTTAACTACCCCGGATACGTCTATCTGCGAGATCATAACGCGGTGTTCTCGGAGCTTGCCGCCGAGGCCAGGTTGTCGGCGCGCGAGCGCCATGCGCACGAAGCCATCGAACTCCCGGCTGGTTCGACGCTGGTCAGCGGCAACTATTTCGCGGTGCTCGATGTCCGGCCATTTGCGGGACGGGCGCTGACTCCGGCCGATGACGTCCGCTCCGCCACTTCCCATGTGGCAGTCGCCAGTTACCGGTTTGCCAGCCGCCGCTACCAGCAGCCTCAGGATGCCGTGGGCAAGACAGTCTACCTTCAGAATATTCCGTTCCTGATCGCCGGCGTAATGCCGCCCGGCTTTTACGGAATGCAGAAGGGCTACGATTCGGATTTGTACGTCCCCATGGGCAGTCTGCCGGAACTGTTTCCCGGCATCCATTTTGACGAGGGCGCTTACGTGCGGCCCATCGGTAGACTGCGGCCCAATGTGGACCTGACGCGCGCCCGGAGCGACTTGCAGGTTTTGTGGGCACAGTTCCTGGCGGCCCAAGCGGTTCCTACAACGGATAACGACCAGATCGCCTGCGAAAGCGGCGCGCGCGGCTATTCGGGAACCAGCGAAGAGCGGCAGCGCTCGCTCAAATTGCTGGGCGCCATTGTGGCGTTGCTGCTGCTCATCGGCTGCGCCAACGTAGCATGTCTGCTGGTGGCGCGCGGCGTGGCGCGGCAGCACGAGACTGCCATCCGGGTTTCTCTGGGCGCCAGCCGGGCGCGCATATTGCGGCAATCTTTCGTGGAAAGCTGCGTGCTGGCGCTGGCGGGCGGCGCTGGCGCGATCGCCGTGGCCCAGTGGGCCAGCCGTCTTCTGCTGATCGGGTTCCATTGGCAGAAGCGGCCTATCGAGATGGCGCCGGATGGACGCGTGCTCGCTTTCGCACTGGTGGTTTCCTTGCTGTCGGCGATTCTGTTCGGTCTGGCTCCCGCCGCACAACTGCTCCGCGGGGGCCGCGTACCGCTCACGGGCGAGCACGCCGCCGTACTATCGGTCGTATCCTTCTCGTCGGGCAAGGTCCTGGTGGGCGTCGAGGTAGCGCTGTCCCTGATCCTGCTGGCAGGCGCCGCCGTCTTCGTTCGGAGCTTTCAAAACCTGCGCTCCGTGCCCACCGGATTCGTGGCTGGCGATGTCTCCGTGATCCGGTTGCTTCCCAATACGGATGACGATGCCCTAAAGCCGCCATTGCGCGATGCTATGGCGCTGGCGGAAAGCGTGCGCGGAGCGGCCGGCATCCAATCTGCCGCCCTGGCAAACTTCGTGATCTTCAACGACGCATACGTCATGAGCACCGTCCGCACACCCGGCGATCCGAAGGTAACCTCGATGCACCAACTGATGGTCGCCCCCGGCTACTGGGGCACGCTTCGTATTCCGCTGCTCGCGGGCCGCGGTTTCGAGGAGCGGGACGACGAGCGCGCGCCGCGCGTCGCGGTACTCAATGAGAGCCTGGCAGAGAAATTGTTTCCGCACCGGAATCCGCTGGGCAAACACATTCTGGTGGGCCGCGCCGTCCTCGAACACAATCCCGGAGACGAAACCGAAGTGGTAGGCCTTGTCAAAGACACCAAATTCACCAGCGTAGCCTCGCCGGCTCCGGATCTGGTCTATCTTCCGTTACTCCAGGGCGAAACCAACACCCGGGGAGTCGTGCTCGAAGTGCGAAGCTCCATGGACCCTCTGGCGCTGGGCGCGATGGTGCGCGCGCGCATCAGGGATGCTCATCTGCCCCTGAAGGTGCAGTCGGCCACGGCGCTGAACGACGAGATCGGCGCGACTCTGTCGGACGACCATATCCGCATGCAGGCTTCGAGTCTCTTCGGCGGCCTCGCGCTGGCGCTGATCGCCTCCGGACTGTACGGCCTGATGGCCTACACGGTGGCGCAGCGCACCCGCGAGATTGGAATCCGCACGGCGGTGGGAGCGAGCACTTCCGGCATCATGATTCTCGTGTTGCGGCAGAGTCTCCGCCTGGTGGCGATAGGAATTGTCGTCGGCATCCCCGGAGCCGTGGCCGTGATGCGCGCGCTCAATGGAATCGTCTTCGGATTGCCGCCGGTAGATTTCGCAAGTCTGGGCATTGCCGCGGCGCTGCTGGCATTTGCCGGAGCAGCGGCCAGTTTCGTTCCTGCGTGGCGCGCGGCTCACATGGACCCGATGCAGGCTCTGAGAATACAGTAACCGAATACGACAACCATGGAAACGCCAACGCTCGATCTGGTCCGAGGCACGCTGGACCTGCTGATTCTCAAGACCCTGACCTGGGGACCGATGCACGGTTACGCGATCTCGGCCGCCATCCGCCGGTCGACAGATGAGGCCCTGCTGGTGGAAGAGGGCGCGCTGTATCCGGCCCTATACCGCATGGAAGCGAAAGGATGGATAGAGGCGGAGTGGGGTCTTTCGGAAAACAACCGTCGCGCGAAATATTACCGCCTGACGCCCGCGGGCCGCCGGCATTTCCACAGCGAGCGGAAGACCTGGAACGCATACTCGGCGGCGGTGGCGAAATTGCTGGGGCAGAACGCAGCGCACGCCGAACTGTAGCGGCGATTCGTCAGCCGGCGATCGTGCCGCGGGGAGGGTTGGTTCCATAGGCGCTCAAGCGGATTCGGGAAACGCAGTGGGAACTGCGTTCGTGGGCAGGTTGCCAACCTGCCCCACAAAATGGTCGCGGAGAAAGGAATGATAGATGCTTACTGTGCGCTCCGCAACCAATCCTTCAGGATCGCCGTCTGCAACGTACTGGGATTATCCGCCAGTTGTAACCTGTAACTCCGCGTGACAGCTTTTCCCAATTCGACATCGACCTCTTGCGCGGCGCCATTCCGCGAAATCCGAAGTTTGATATTCTCGCCCGGCTTCTTCACCGCTATGCTGGGCTGCACCGGCTCCTGCGCGGCCTGCCCTCTGCCGCCCCGGCCGCCACCCGGCTGGCTGGGCGTCAGCAGATCGCTGATCGCCTTCGGCGTAGCTTTCACGCCTTCCACTTCGAGAATCTGATCGCCCGCCTTTAGCCCGGCACTCTCCGCAGGCGAACCCGCGGACACACTCTCGATCACCAGCATCATCTCCGGCGCCCCGCCTCTGCCGCCCCTGCCGGGACCGCCACCGGCAGGCGTTGCGTTAGGCGGCGCCTCCCGGCTGTGCGTGTTGACGCCGAAATACGCGCCCGCGGCGTCCTGAGCCGTAGCCTCCAGTTTGAGCCCCGCATAGGCGAAATACTTCGCGTAATTCACGTCCGTGGTGGTGGACGCATAAGACAGCGCTTCCGACAGATCGCCGCCCGCCGCGCTCTCGCATTCCTGGCGAAACTCGTCGTCGGTGAAACCGCGCTTCTTCTCCAGGTAATACTTCTTGTATAACCCGCGCATCACATCGTCCAGCGACTTCCGGTTCTTACTGCCATCGCGAATCTTCAGGTCGAGCATGGCCCCCAGCATGGCGCCGTTGTTGTAGTAAGAAATGGTCGTGTTGCGGTCTCCGCCCACCCCCGAACCGGTGTTCCACGTATTCCAGCTCGATTCCGTCGCCGACTGGTAATGATGCCCCGGAGCGTTCTCGAACGACGCCATGGCGCTCTGCATCTTATCGAGATACTGCTCGCGCGTCATTAATCCCGCCCGCACCAGCACCAGGTCCTCGTAATACACCGACAATCCTTCCGACACCCACAGCATGTTGGTCAGGTTTTCCATGTCGTAGTTGAAGGGCCCCAGCGCGATGGGCCGGATACGCTTGACGTTGAAGTTATGAAAGTACTCGTGACACACATAACTCAACCAGCGAAGATATCCGCTGGGCGTACTCAAGCTATTTCCGTCGAATTGGATCGACGCCGAGTTCAGGTGCTCGATGCCGCCGTTGCCGCGGCCCATCATGAGAAACGTATAGTGCTTATACGGGATGTCGCCGATCAGTTGGGTAGCCGCTGTAACCATCTTCTTCAGGTCTTCCAGCATCTTCGGCCGGTCCGCCGCGCCCGCCACATTTTCCATCGCGACATAGTGCGGCACTCCCTTGACGTCGAACCGCAGATACTCCTGGTTGCCGATCAGGATGGGGCAATCGTACAGTACGTCGAAATCCGTCGCGGCAAAAGTATTGACTTGGCCACTGACCGGTTCAAGGCCGGTGGCGATCTGCTTCCAGACCGGCGGCAATTGAATGGCGACCGTCACGGGATGCTGCGTCATCCCCGCCACGTGGACAAACACGCCCGATGGCGAAAGGTAAGCCCGATCGCTGCCCAGATAGGTGTTGGCCGCGAAGGAAGTCGCTCCGTAGACGTCGTAATTCAGAACGACGGACGGCGCATTTCCGGCAGCCACCCGCCAGGTATTCTTGCCGACTTTCTCCCACGGCAGCGCGCGCCCCACGCCATCCGTTACGCGGAAGTTCGACACATTTCGGGAATAGTCGCCCACACCGTAATACCCGGGGGACCAGACCGGCATTTTGAAATCCTGAAGCTCGCCTATCAGTCCGTCGCCGCGAAAAGTCACATGAAGCGTGTGGGAGTTGGGTTGCGGCATGGAAACGGTGAACGCCATGGTTCCTTGCGGCGCCTGCCCGAAAGCGAAAAGGGCGCCGGCCGCGAGCGCTGCCAGGAGGATGAAGGTTCGACGGTGGATCACGATGCGCCGAGTCTAGGCGATTTCCTAAAGTGCTGTCAAGCTGCTGAGCAAGCTGCAAGCCGTGAATCGCTGAGATCGCCGGGTTGACAGACGAAAGCGTCTGTCCCACGTTGGCGCGCTTTTGTGGGGCAGTCGCTTTCGCCGCCAACCGACAGTTTCATTTCACCACTCTCTTACGGTCGTGGCTCCGATTCGGAGGCGCAGTGTTTCTCCTGAGCCACCACCGACGCTACTTGGACGGAATGGCGATCGGCTCCGATTTCATGCCTTCAGCGGAAAGAATCACCACGTCCACGCGCCGGTTGTGCGCGCGCCCTTCCACGGTTTCATTCGTATCGGCGGGGGCGTTCTCGGCGTAGCCCGCCACCGCCATGCTGCCAGTGGGGATCTCGAAGCGGTCTCGCAACAACTCCAACATGGCGATCGCGCGGGCCGTGGAAAGGTCCCAATTGCTATGGAAGCGGGAGGTGTGGATCGGCTGGGCATCCGTATGCCCTTCGAGGCGCACGGAATTAGGCAGATCGCGGACCACGGCGGCAATTTTCCCGATGGCTGGAATACTGGCCGGCTGCACCGCCGCATCGCCCGATCCGAAGAACCCAGCCTCGCGGAGACTGATGGTAAGCCCGCGTGCGTCCATGCGGAGTTCAACCTTGCCGCTCTTCAGCTCTTCGGCTAAAACCTCTTGCAGCTTGGCGAGCGATTTGGTCAGGTCCGCGGGACGCTTCTCAGGTGCGACTGGCGCCGGCGGCGTTTCGGGAGTGGGGCTCGGATCCGGAACGACCGGCGTCTTAGCGGCCTCGTGCTTACCACGCCCTAGCGCGGTGTTGAGGACGGCGCTCAACTGACCGTGTTCCAAGGCATCCCGCACGGATGCCGATACCTGCTTCGCCTCGTTTTTCTGCGTAGCGGCGAACATCACTACGAAAAAGGCGAACAACAGCGTAATGAAATCGGCATAGGAGACCAGCCACCGTTCGTGGTTCTCATGCGGACGCTGTATGTGGCGCTTCAAGCCGGATCCCCGGCGCTGTTAACCGCGAATGGACAAAAATGCGCGCGAACGGAAGGTCTGGTTTTCATCTGCTAACCGCGCGGGGCGGCGGCCTCCTCCATAACGCGTTCCTGCGCCGGAGCCGGCCTGGCCGGTTTGTCGGGCTTCCCGGGCAAGGTATAGGATTCCAACTTCAAGCGGATCAGCGTCGGGTTCAGCCCCTGGGCAATCCCGGCGACGCCTTCGAGCGCCATTTCCTTGAGCATAACCGCCCCGCGCACGCGGGCCCGCAGTTTGCCGGCGAGCGGCAGAAAGAAGATGTTAGCGGCGCCGACGCCGTATAACGTCGCGACGAACGCCACGGCAATGCCATGGCCCACCATCTTGATGTCTTCGAGGTGCTTCATTACCTGGATCAGTCCCATCACCGCGCCGATGATCCCAATAGTGGGAGAGTAACCGCCGGCGGCTTCCCACACCTTGGCTTCGTCCTCGCCCGCCTGCTCCAGCATGGCGAGGTCGATTTCCATCATATGCCGCAGCTCCTGAAGATCTGCCCCATCGACTGCCAGGCCCATGGCTTTGCGGAGGAATGGATCGGGGATCTCGGCAACCTCGGTTTCGAGGCTCACAATGCCATGCTTGCGCGCGCTCGAAGCGAGCCGGATCAGCCCTTCAATGAAGACGGAAGGGGAGTCGCCGGGCTCGAAGAACACGCCCCGAACCGATCGGAATGCGCGAAGCACCACGGGCAACGGCGTAGTCACCAACACCGCTCCGAATGTTCCTCCCAGCACGATCATGGCAGCCGTAATCTGGGCTATGTCCAATATGTTGCCCTTTTCGAGCAATAACCCGCCGATTATGCCGCCCAGTGCGAGGACGATTCCAGCCAGAGTGGAAAGATCGAGCCGGCTCTTGGCCGGCGCCTTAAAGGGCATTTACCGCCTCCTTCAATTGTGGAGTTTCTGCCATAGGTCTCCGAACCGTTTCTATACAGGCTTACTGGTCTCCGGCGGAGGGGGGAAATGGCCCTGAATGCTGCGCCGGAAATCGATAATGCGGTTCAATACCTCATCGGCCGTTTCACGAACACGCACGCTTTGGCCGTTGGTAAGGGCGATCACCGTGTCCGGCGTCATTTCGATGTGCTCGATGAGATCGGAGTTGAGAATCATCGGCGCTTGGTTGAGGCGGGTGACGTGAATCATGGTCGGCTCCTGGAAGCATATCGGCAATTCCGGGAAAAAGATTAGTATTCCGGGAGTCGGGGAAGGTTCCGTGACGCTGTCCGATAAGCAATTCAGGAGCACGAGTATGACAGCAGGCCGGGTTCGGACCACGATGGAAGAAGAATGCCGGGAGATCCTCCACTCGGTGGAAGAGGCTCTGGCGCAAGAGATGCAGCACGAGATGCGTGGCGCCCCTGGCCGCACTCCTCCGGATAGGGCGCGGATTGCGGCATGCCTTCATTTGCAGCGCGCCATCCTGCGTTCGGTTATGCTGCCGCGCGAGCGGGCAACACGGAAAGCGCCTCTTCGCCCGCGGGTGCTTTCGGGTTCACCGCGAGCGGAGAAACTGGCATTACGGTGAGGGATACCGCCCGCGCGAACGCCTGCCACCGCCCGTGCTGGGCGTGGAGTTACTGTTCCCGACCGGAAATATGTGCTTCTTCCGCAGGCGAGGCGACGTCCACCAGAGCGACTTGATTATGGCGTGATCCAGGCCCCTTTGACTGCGCCTGAACACACGGGGATTCCGAAGCGCTTTGGGTCGATGCAACATTATGCCCGGCCACGGTAACGAATTTGGTGCGGCCAAGGCTACTGAATAGAAAAAGCTCGCTGATATGTCCGGAGCGATCCCAGACGGGCCCATCCCAAGGGCGCCTCGGCATTGGCCGACGCGATCACGGAAGCCGCCAAAGCAAGCCAAACCGTAGGGCGCAAACGCAGAAGGCCGCTATCGCCGATCAACGTCACGTCGGGAACTGAGCGCTTTCGTGGGTGCTTCCGTTCGCGGAAAGGAAACATATCGCGTTCACAGGAGTGTGAACGCCGCACGCATGAGTGCGCCGCATGAGTGCGTGCGCCACCACGAGCGGCTTAGTGGGCGATGTTTCCAGCCAGGTGCAGCATCACCATCAGGTTCCATATTGCCAGAACGCCGTACCAGTAAGTGACCCACTTAATGATGTGCGGCTTGTTGGTGTAAACGCAGAAGCCGCCGATTCCCAGTGCCAGGCCTTTGGAGAGCGCCACACCCATGGCGGGTCCGGTGTGCATCAGCGTACGGATAAACGGACTCGCCTCTTGAGCGCCGAGCTTAAACCCGATTAGGGTTGTCAGAAGATCCAATAATTGCAGGTATATGAAGATTTGTGTCATTTGCATTTTTCTTCGCCTGGTTTACTATCGGCGCCTTTCTGAATCCAGTTTAGCCCAGGGTACAACAAAAATGAATAACTAAATCGTACCGTCTGTACTATGGAGGAAACCATGTTCCAGTACAAAACAATGGATTTAGCCCCCCCGGAACCTTTTGTGCAAACTCCTGTGACCGCTGTTAAGGCGGATCTTAAGGGGAATGCCTAAAAAAAGGGTCGATCCCGTCAGGAGTTTCCCGGTAAAAACCCAGGAATCGGGAATTGCCCTCGGCGAATCTCCTTTCTGACAAGCTCCGTCATACGTTAACCTGCATATAGTGAGCGAATCCTCCACCGATCCGTGCCTGATCCTGACGCACAGCGGGCGCCGGTTTCCGCTCCACAACGGACAATCCTGGGCGATCGGCCGCGGCGACGGATGCGCGGTGATGCTCGACAGCCGTTCGGTGTCGCGGCTGCATGCGCTGGTGCAATTGCGCGAGGGCGGCGCGATTTCGCTGGTGGATCTCGGCAGCCGCAACGGCTCCTTCGTCAACCATCGCCGGGTGAGCATCCCGGTGCTCTTGAACGACCACGATTCGCTGGTGTTCGGCGATCAGGAGTTCGTTTTTCGCAATCCGCAGGGCGCCGACCCGGAGGCGGCTTTGCTCGAAACCACCCGCAACGCCCCTACCACTGCCCTGCACACGAGCACCCTGACCACCATCGTGGTAGTGGACATCCGCGATTACACCCCGCTGGCGCGAACGGTCCCGGAGGGGCTGCTTTCTCAGACCATCGGCACCTGGTTTTTGCGCGTGGGCCAGATCGCGCAGCAGCAGGGCAGTTGGGCCCAGAAATACATCGGCGACGCGATGATGGCGGTTTGGGTGCACGGCAGCGAGACTGCGCTTGGTTCCGACCTGGCATGCGCGATGCGCGCGGTGAGCGAGATTGCCGATGCCACGGGTGCGATCCATCTGGCGCTCCCCTTGCCGGCGCCCTTGCGGATCGGCGCGGGGGTGAATACGGGCCCGGCGATCGTGGGCGGAGTGGAATACACGGCGCTGGGCGATACCGTCAATGCCGCCTTCCGTCTGGAGGAGGCCACCAAGCAGTTGGGGATGGGCGTGGCTGTGGGCGAGCGGACATATTGCGGGCTGAGCGCAGCCATGCAGCGGCGATTCGTGCGGCGCAGCGTGGAGTTGAAGGGATATGAGGGCGAGTCCACCGCCTGGGGGATTTCGTTCGAGGACCTGCGCGGCGCGCTATGACGTGGTGCGCCACAAGTGGCAACCAAGGCTTCACTGAATCGCGACCGTGACCGTATTGCTCACCACGCCGCCCTGCTTGAGGTATAAGGGTAGCGCCAGTCCGGGAGGCATAGTCGCCGGCAGCAGCACATTCGCCTGATTGAGTCCCGCCCCTCCCGAGCTCGCGCCCGCGTACGCTGCCGGAATTTCCAATCCGCCGATCACCACGCTTAGCGGCGTCGTGGCCGCGCCCGCGGCGGATACCGCCCCGAAACCGGTGGCATAGATAATCAAATAACTGCCGCGCCTCGCCGGGTTCGACGGCGCGTTCAGGCTGTTGTCCAGGTTGGTGATTGCCGCCTGCGCCGCCGAGATGGAGAAAATCGCCGGCGCCACGCTACTGATTGCTACCTGCTGCTGCGCGCTGCCGTTCGCCGAAGTGACCGTGAGCTGCGCTGTGCCTGCCGAAACTCCGTATGGTACCTGCGCATTCACCTGGAACGGCGTCGCCGCCACCACTTTCGCGGCCTGGCCGTTGATCTGCACCGTGGTCTGCACCGCCGTAGGGCCGGCCAATCCCGCCCCGAAGATGGAGATCAGCCCTCCCGGCGCAATCGCGGTTGTGTAACTGGCGGCGTTCACCACGTTTTCGGCGATCAGTGCGGCCAGCGGCGACAAGGTCCAGTTTTGGCCGTTGCTTACGATCTGGTAAGAAGCCGGCGGCGGACCCGATGCAAACGTGCGTCCGCCGTTCGGCGAGAGATCGGTAAACGTCAGGTTGTAAGAGCCCGGTCCGGCATCCAGTTCATACGCGGCTGCCGTCCCGTCGCACGCGCCGAAGTAAAGCGCGCCGGGCATCCGGTTGGAAGCCGCCCCGGCGACGGCGGCCGTATCGGGAAACTGCAGAGTGGGCCCGCACGAACCGGCAGCCGAAGTCAGCGCCACCGGCGCGTTCGAAGCCACCACAAACCCTGGCGAGGCGGGCTGCTGTGGCAGCAGGCGCACTGCGCCCGTAACCGTGCCTTGGATCGTCTGTCCCCCGGCGCTGAAGCCGTTCAGATATCCGTTGAGATTGGTCTGCGCGAACGCCGGATTCGGATCGGCGATCGCCAGGCTTCCATCGGCATTGATGCCGAACGCCACCACAAAGTGCGAGCCCGGGCTCCCGAGCGAGAGCGCCAACAGCACTGGCGAGCCCGCGGCCACCAGATCGGCGACGGCGGTGGATGTGAACGGGGTTATCTGTACCGTCATCTGTACCGTCACGCTGTTCGAAACGAACGCGCCCACCCGCCACAGGTTCACCGTCTGCTCCGCGCTGCTCCCCAGTACGACGAATCCATCGCAGATCTGGCTCCCCGCAGAATCGAAAGTGCAAAAGGACGTTAAAAATTGATTCAGGCTCATCGGAGTGGCAAGGCCATTGGGCTGTGGCAGGTCGCCGAGCGACTGGTAATACTGAAGAATCGACGCCACCGAAGTAAGCAGCGCGCCCTTGTTCTGAATGGTGTCGCTGCCATTACCAAGCGTTCCGCTTACGGCTTGAGTGAGGGCAGGGAAGTTGCCGAGCGAGAACGCCGCCGATTGCGCGCTGAACGTCACAAGGTGTCCGGCGGTCTGCGCGGTCGCGAGCGCGATTCCCGCCGCCGCGGGCATTCGCAGAGTGGCGCTGGCAGTTCCGCCGGCGCCGGTGATGACGGTGGCCGGCAGCGCCGTTGCGCCCGGCGAAGCGGCGAAGGCGACGCTCTGGCCAGCCACGGGATTGCCATCCTGATCGTTCACCACCACCACCAGCGGTTGCGTCAGCAGCGCGCCCGGCGCGCCGGTTTGCTGATTGCCGCCCACTATGGAGACCGTCATCAGGCTGGCGGAAAGGGTGTACACAGTGTAAGAGCTTTGCGCGGTAGCCGTGCTGTTCGTGTCGCTCGCTGTGACCGTAACCGTTCCGGGCGCCGTGGTGGCGGGTACCCAGGCGTCGAAGGTATACGACCCGCCGGGCGTCGTAACCAGGAAGGCCGCCTGCCCGGTCTGGGAAACGCGCACCGTGGCGCCATTGTTGAAGCCGCCGATCACCAGGCGAACCGAAGTTCCGGCGCGCACCGCGCCCGGCGTGGCCGTAATCAGGGGCTGCCGCGGCGTATCGTGCTCCACGGCCTTGGTATCGCCCGGCGAGTAGGTGATGTAACCACCCTCGAAATTCTGCTGGCGCAGCCCGTTAACGGTACTCTCGGCGCTAATTGGCGCGCCCAGATTTCCGCCTGGCCCGCCGCCCGCGCTATAGGTTGCCAGCACCAGCCCGGTGACGAAGAAACCCTGCCCGGAAAGCGATCCAACTGTCGCCGCCAGAATCGGCCCATTCTGAAAGCTCTGCGTGTTGCCGGTAGTGCCGCGAAAGGTCAGGAAAGTGGTGACGGCGGATGTTGGCGCCCCGGCCGCGCCGGTCTCGTATCCCAGGCTCTTCCACTCCGCCAAGATCGCGCCGGTGACCAGTTGCAGCGGGTTGCCCGCCAGCGCTCCATTCTGAAATGTCTGCCGGCCGCCCGCGGTCGCATCCCCAAGCGGATAGCCCAGCAGACCGGATGGTCCGCCAAGCTGCAGGTATTGGGAAAGAATCGCGCCGGTGACAATGTAGGCCGCGCCGGCGCTATCCGCCACCGCCACCAGATACGGAACGCCGGGCGCCGCGGCGCTTACCAGTTGCTGCACGTACCCGTTGCCCACGCGGGTTACGCCAGAGGCGGCTTGGACATTCAGCCCATCCCTTGCGACCGCGTCTTGAAAGGCCTGCTGAATAGCCGGCGTCGGGGCCCCTTGCCCAACCTGGCAACAGAAAGACGTGGTGACTGAGACCACCAACGCCGGGCTGGTCTGTCCTTCCGCCGTGGCCGTTACCGAAGCCGTACCGTAAGTGAGCGCCAGCAGAGTGACCGACGGCCCGCTGCCGTTGATCTGCACCACCGCGGGATTCGACGAAACCCACACCACCGGGCGGTTGCTCAGGGCCGCGCCGTCTGCCGCGGCCAGAGAGGATTGCACGGTTAACGGCTCGTCCGGATACATCTGAATGGAAGTGCCCGCCGAAATCGCAACCGAAGCCACCGCCGGCAGCAGCACCGCCACCAGCGTCGCCGGGTTGGATTGCGGGTTGTATTGAATCGCCCCGCGTTCGAAGGCCTGCAGGTGCATCCCGTTGGCGAGCAGTTGTTCTGCGGTGAGCGGAAGGCCCATTGTGCCCTGGTCCGCGCCGTTGGCCACATATAGATCGTAGATAGGTTCCTTCACGGCCAGCAGTTGGCCGCTGGCGGGACCCGCCGAGATATGGAACATCGCGCTCCGATCGAACTGCTGCTTGGTGGCGGCCGACCGGTAACGGCTGGTCACCTGCGTTTCCATGGAGATGGCGGGGCCCAGCACCGTCACTCCGCCTAGCGCATTCCAGAGCGTAAAAAAGGGATCCTGCATCAGAAAGCCCTGGCCCAGGTTCGGGATGCTCTGGTTATAAACGAATAGCGCATAATCGTTGCTGAACGGCTGCCACTGGCACGAATTCCCCGCCGCGGCGGCCAAGAGCGGCGTGGGGCAATTGGCCGTATCCGCGGTAGGAAAACCCGCGGATGTCAAGGTGACGAAGCTGTAGTATTGGTACATCGGATTCCAAACTTGCTCGACGTTGGCGGTGGTGGTGGAATCGGGCTTGATGAGTGCGAATATCTCAAGCGGATTGACCGCGCCCGGAAACGTCTGAATCAAGCCGCTCGGCCCAAAGTTAGAGACATCGCCCAGCGGCGCCCCCACCAGCGTGCTGAAAATGCCGCGCTGGTAGGCAGTGACGAACGTCGCCTGGATCGTGGCCGTCAACCCGCCACCCACCTGATAGGTGGTTTGGGCCAATGCGCAGACACTGCACAGCCCGAACCAATACCCGAGCCTCCACACCATAACGCTAAATTATAGACGACGGCGCGCTATTGGGGAGCGGCAGAGCCGGCGGGGGTGCTTAAACGGAGTCTGGAAGGCGTAGCCAGCATAGGTTCTGTGGGGCGAATTGTCAATCCAATGTCGCTGCTTTACCCACAATCGGTTGTTCGGATTAATTGTAGGGCGGACCCCCTGGTCCGCGGCCGCCCCCCGGTCGGCCTCTCGGGGATCGCATGGGGCTGATATGGCTGAGCGACGGGCGGGTCCAGGGGGACCCGCCCGTTAAGTGGCAGCGCCCGGCGGGCCGGCGCAAAGATTTTCGATTGTGGCAGCGCGGCTGCTGAAGCCGTAAGGCCCCTCCATGTCGCTTGTATTTAAGTATACAGACATTCGCGCCGGTAGCTTCTATCATTGTGACAGTGTCCGCCAAACTCTCCGAGCCCGAAATCCATTCCGCATTGCACAAACTAACCGGATGGACAGTCGTGAACGGCAAGCTTCATCGCGAGTACAAGTTTGCCGATTTCATTCACGCCTTCGGCTTTATGGCCAGTTGCGCGCTCGCGGCCGAAGCCATGGGACATCACCCCGAGTGGTGCAACGTCTACAATCGCGTCACGGTTGACCTGACTACCCACGATGCCGGCGGAATCGGCGCAAAGGATCTGGAACTGGCTGGGAAGATGGACGCTCTGTACCTTCAAGAAGCGCCGAAGGCGGACGGCTGAGCAATTTTGACGTCTGCCGGCGCGCCTTGGAATCGCCTACCTGACACAAGAAAGAGATACTCATGAAAATATATTGGCCGGCAGTTCTGGCTACGGCGGCGGCGGCGCTTGCGCTTTCCGGTTGCGGCCAGAGCAGCACCGGAAGCGCTCAGTCCGCGACCCCGCAGCAGGTGGACCCGCAGCAGCAGGCCGCTAGCGACTGGTACAACCAGCACCAGAATAATTTGCCGGAAGGGCTTCGGCCCGAGGACCGGCTTTCAGCCGAACAGGAGTCGCGCCTGCGAGTGGGCGCCACTCTCGACAACGATTTGCGCGATCGTGTGCGCCCCGCGCCGGCGGATCTGTCGGCCCGCCTGGCGCCGCCGCCACCCGACCATCGCTACGTCGCCGTGGGCGGGCACGTCGGCCTGATCGATAAGAACTTCCAGGTTAAGGCCGTCATCAATCTCCACGGCAAATAAGGCGGGCCATCGGGCCTTTCCGCAAAACACTGGAGTTTTGAGAGATAGCCGGACCGATTAATTACTGGAATTTTAATCGATTCCCAGGACCCGGACGAATCGGTATATTTGCTCGCAGGTCCTGGCATCGCGTGTGATAACACGATTTCTACATTACGTTAGGAAGACGCATCTTGTTAGTACTGCCCTACACATCCTAACTGCGGTTATAAGTAAGTCGCGGTCGGCGAATTGTTACTATGTATATGTTCCAGGAGGAAGGTCGCTTGAATCGAACAGCGCTGCACTTTGCCATCGGCATGGGCCTTGCGTGCTGCCCGGCGCGCGCCGGCATCGTCGAAAACGATTTCTTTAGCACCACCGGGTTCACGGTCCCAGGCGCGAATCTGCTTCAGAGCGCGACCGTCGGCATCAACAACGTCAGCGACATTCAACCGGAGGAGGGGGTCTCTACCGCGAATCTCTCGATCCTCACGGACCTCGCTTTCGGCGACCCCGGGCTGGACAATCCTTCGCAGGTGGTGACGATTCTTAGCGGCGCGATCATCACGTATACTTTCAGCTCCCCGATCACGGTTACTTCCATCAATACTTACGTTGGCTGGCGTGATGGCGGCCGCGAGAATCAGGACTACACGATCAGCTACTCTCTCGCTGGAAGTGCGACCGACTTCCTCCCGCTGTATTCCGTCGCCTATGACCCGCCCCGGACCGGTGACCCCTCCGATACCGCCGTGTCTCTCTCGGATACGTCCGGTACGATTCTGGACGGGGTAGCCGCTCTCCAGTTTTCGTTTCCGTCCGTGCAAAATGGCTATGTCGGGTACCGCGAATTGAATGTCGAGGGAACGTCGGACGTGCCGGAACCCGGAACCATTGTGCTCACCGGCATCCTCCTGCTGGCCTGGATCTTCGCGGCAAATAGGGAGCTAACGGTCTGGCGTCGCCGGGGAGAAGGGTTTGATCCACGGGCCTCGGCCAATTGCGGTCCGCGCCGTCTGTCGATGGGTCTGTCTCTCAAGCACTAACGGCTCCACAATCGCGTGTACTTACGTTACGTACACAGACATTCGCGCCGGCAGCTTCTATCATTGTGACACTGTCCGCCAAACTCTCCGAGCCCGAAATCCATTCCGCATTGCGCAAACTAACCGGATGGACAGTCTTGAACGGGAAGCTTCATCGCGAGTACAAGTTTGCCGATTTCATTCACGCCTTTCGGCTCTATCGCCAGTTGCGCGCTCGCAGCCCGAAGCCATGGGACATCATCCCGAGTGTTGCAACGTCTGCAATCGCGTCATGGTTGACCTGACGACCCACGATGCCGGCGGAATTAGCGCAAAGGATCTGGAACTGGCTGGGAAGATGGACGCTCTGCACCTTCGAGAAGCGCCAAAGGCAGGCGGATGAGCAATTTCGACGTCTGCCGGCGCGCCTTGGAATCGCCTACTTAAGCCGCCCCCACCCGGCCACGGCTACGTCGCAGTGGGCGGGCACGTCGGCCTGATCGATAAGAACTTCGAGGTCAAGGCCGTCATCAACCTTTACGGCAAGCAAGGCGGCCCATGCCCCACCTAATTGGCTGTAGGGATCTTCTCCACGCGATCGACCACCAGAACTTCGATCGGACCTTTCTTCGGTTCCAGCTTCAAGCCTAGCTGCTGTTGCAGGGCGGCAATAAGATCTGGACCGTTGGGATCATCAGCGGCTAGCGAGTCCGGAGGCCGCGGAATCCAATACAGAGAGAACTCGTACTCGCCGGTCAGGCCGGTCGCATCCACTACCGGTCGGCCGGTTTGACTCGCCAGCATATCCACCAGCACTTGCACGTGTCCCTTATTTGCCATACGCGCTCGGTCGCCCGTTGGGGTTGACATGAACGTCATCGTCGTTCCGGGGCCCAGTACGGGATAGCCGTCCCGATCCTTCGCGGGCGGGCCCGGCCGAGACTCCCGGTCATTTGGCGGGCCATTCGCATCCGGCGGAGGATCCGGCGCCGCCTGCTTCAGCTTCGGACCATTCTTAGCTATCCCCAGAGAGTAGATCGACATTTCTCTCGTCTCCTTATGCAGCGCCAGCTTGAAGCGGTCCGCCAGCAGGTTCTGCAGCATCAGCCGAAACTGCTCCTTGGTGGTTCCCGGCGGTACCGTTCCGATGATGTTGAATCGCTCCGTCTCGAACCAGCCTGGCCCCGAAATCTGATAGTACTTGACGCCGTACGCCTTGGCGATCACCGCGCCCAATCCGACGTTCTCGAAATTGATTCTGCCCGGCGTGTCCGTACCGGGTCCGCCCGTCATTGCCACGCGGCGGCCTCCACGGCCGTCGGGCGGCGGGGCTGGCTTGACCGACGCCGCGTCGAGCGTGGGCCCGGAGCTGGTGGATTGCGCGTGCCCTACTCCGCACGCAAAAGCTATCAGACTTATGACAAGAGTTGTTCGTATCATTATTCGTCTCCTGGGCAAGCTAGCGCATGCCCTACCATTTCGGCGCCAACGATTCCACCTTATCCGCGAATACCAAATCGGCCGCGCCCGATTGCGATTCCGGCTGGTACTTCGGATCGTGATACACCCAAACGATGCCGCTTTCCGAACGCGTCAATACGTTGCCATTCGATGTGATCCGAATGAAGTCTCCATCTATCGCAAACTCCAAGCTGTGCCGGTCGGCATAGACTGTGTGACTGAACACATGGGCCGTCTTCGGCTGATAAGTGGATAGAAAAAACGCTCCGTGTCCTGGCAGATAGAGGCGCGCGGCCGCGCCCGTCAGCCATCCCGCCGGCGCCGCGGTCTTTTGGCCATTCACCATGAGCGCGATTTCGCGGAAGGACAACTCGTCTCCCGCCAAGGCTGCATCGGCGCCGGGATGTCCGCTCGGCATCGGAGACACCTCGGTGGATGGCCGCAGTATGTCGTAGATCTTCTCACCGGTCGACGGATTGTAGAGAATCTCCAGCCGGACCGCCTGTCCCTTGCGTACACCGGGAAATTCGCGGACGCCGGCAACGGTACCGATGGGCCCCGTTGTGTGCCAACTGCCGGGGTGGCTACGAAGGCCGGCCTCGGTTTCCTTGTCCAGCGGCTTGATCCGGATGGTCGCCGCGCCATCCTGCGGGCTAGCCCAGGCCTCGACGAAGTATGCGAAGAGAATATTGCCGTCCTTATCCGAGACTACGCGCTCGATACCCTCGTCGCTTACCGTCAGGCCGCCGCCGTGCATCGCCAACACCGCGGAACCGGTGGTTTCCTGCTCGAACTCTACGCCTGTACCGTCCGAAAACCACGCCCGCAATTTGCGCGGCTCGTCCTTCTGCGCAAATGCGAGAAGGGCCGCCGCCGCGAGTAACAATAAGCAACGCATTGACAGACGAAAGCGTCTGTCCCACCCTGCTACGTGAGGCAGGCGCTTTCGCCCGCTAACCGATTCTTCCAGCTTCGCCATCTATCGTGCCTCCTTCACCGTGATCACCCGCGCTTCGCCATTGGGAACCGGTTGAAAACCGGTGGCATTCAGTTGCGTCACGTAGCCTCCGGGTCCCGAAGGCGTCTCAGCCGCGGATCGCCGCGCTACGCCGAACCTCACTAACACCAACGCCGCTATCAGCAGCAGCGCGGCCAGCACCGGGACCGGCACGCTTACCCGCGCCGTCCAGATGCGCTTCCACCCTGGCGGATGCGAGACGCGCCACGCCGCCCGCACCCGCGCATCCATTTCCCGATTTGGCTCCGGCGCCTCCCACGCGCGCAATATGGCGCGCAACTTGTCGTCTTCCATCACAGATTCCTCCTTGTGGGGCATGGGGCATTCATGGGGCCAGCCCGCGGGTCAGCCTGCGGTTCGACCAGCGGGGCCAACCGCCGCCGCAGCGTCTCTCGCGCGCGATGCAACCGCGCCTTCACCGCGCCTACTTCTACGCCCACCACTTGCGCGATCTCCTCCAGCGAGAGGTCTTCGTACTCGAACAGAATCAGAGCTTCCTTTTGCAAAGGCGGAAGCGCCGCCACAGCGCGTTCCACCGCCGCCGCGCGCTCCTGGCCGATCAGCTCGCCCAGGGTATCGCAGGGCGCGGCGGAGTCGGCGGGCTCCTCCAATTCGCGCTCCTCAATGCGCACGCGCCGCATCGCCAGATGGCGCGCGATGCCGAAGAGATACGTCCGTAGCGGGCCTTGCTTCGGGTCGAACGCGGCGCCCGCGAAAAGCGCCAGAAAGCATTCTTGCGTCACGTCTTCGGCGGCGTGAACCGAGCCCGTGAAGCGCCAGGCGAAGCGGAACACCGGCGTCCGGTGGCGCTGGTAGAGCGCGAGGAACGCGGACTCTTCGCCGCGGCGGGCGCCGGCCAGCAACCGGGCGTCGTCGGCTGGCATTTGGCTCACATCTATATATTGCGCGTAAGGGCGGAAAGGATACGCGGAATCGCGAAACCCGGCAAGCTAAAGCATGGCCCCGTTCGCCGTTCGCCATCGCCGCTCGCCGGCGATCGACGGTGGTGTTACTGGCGATCGGCTTCGCAGTGGGCGATGCCATCCGCCATGGGCGTCGAGGCTCAGTCCTCGCCGTCTTCTTCCAGCATCAGCTTCAGCCGCGCCAGCGCGGCGTCCACTGCTGCGCGATCGGGTCCAGGCGCCGCCGCGCCTCTTGCACCTGCCGCAGGTTCAGCTCCCACATTTGTTCCCGGCCCTGCTTGCGACCGCGTACCAATCCGGCTTCCTCTAACACGTGCAGATGTTTCGTGATTGTCTGGCGCGTTACTGCCGCCCCCGCCAAGCGCTGGGCGATGGATTGCGGCCGGCCGCCGGATAAGCGCGCGACCAGCCGCAGACGCGTTGCATCGCCCAGCGCCGCAAAGACGGGCGCCGAAGCACTCAGCTCCGGGTTAAGCCGCTTGGCCGGCATACCGGGTGAGCGACGCCATGAGCGACACCAGTTGAAACTCCCAACCCTTGCCGTTCTCTTCGAACACGCGGGCGCGCCGCGCCAGCGAGAGCCGGTCGAAACCCGATTCCACTACAATGACCAGCGTGCCGCCCTCGACCTACGTCAAGCGGAACTCCACCCGCGTCACGGGCTCGCTCGAATGGTCTTCGCCCGGCTGCTTCGAGCCTGGATGCAGCGCCAGGAAAGAGTCTCCGGGACATCCATCTTTACGACATCGGCGAAGAACTCTTCTCCCTTGCAGGAATCGCTGGTCGAAATCATGCGCATGCGTGCGCCTGGGGCGAACTCTCGTCAGCGCCTGCCAAACGCGGCTGCGCGGCGCGCGAACCAGCGTGCTGCGCTCAACCGTGCTCAATGCGGCTGCGGTCATTCATGCAACCTCTCAGTTGCACATTTCGGCGCTTCCGGAAGAAATGCATCCAATGAAGTTGCGGAACAATGTGGCGCGATCTCCGTTATATACTCGCCTGAGGAGCCTATATCGAAATGAAGCAACTTGTAACATGCGCGGCGATGGCAGGGATGATCATCGCGGCGGCCTTTGGACAGATCGACAAGTCGAAACTGCTAACGAAGAACGACCAGAGTCCGGGCAAGGAGACTTCGGTAGCCATCGGCGGGAAACAACTCTGGATCTACTATCACGCCCCATCGGTTAGAACACGCCACATTTTCGGCGGCGCTGGCGCGCTGCAACCGGACGACAGCGTGTGGCGCGCGGGCGCGGACTATGCCACCGTGCTGCACACCGATGCCGCTTTGGACATCCACGGTCTTGCCGTGCCCGCGGGCGATTACAGCCTCTATATCTTCCTCGACAAGGGCAAGTGGCAGCTGATCGTGAACAAGAAAACCGGACAGTGGGGCATCAACCGCGACGACAGCACCACCGATCAGCCCGCCGATGAGCTCGGCCGGACTGCTCTGACCATGGCGAAGCCCGCGGCCCCTGTGGAAACTTTCAAGATCGATCTTTCGAGCGCGGGCGGCAACAGGGGCAAACTGCAATTCGATTGGGAGAATGTCTCGGCCTCCGTGCCGTTCACGGTCAAGTGAGCGATTGGCGGGCGGTGCTATCCTAACGCTGGTGCAGACCACGGTCGAGCTTCCGGACGACATCGCCCGGCATCCCGATCCGGGTTGCGAAGCGCTTGAAACCCTTGCCATTGAGGGTTACCGTTCCGGTGCGCTTACCCACTACCAGGCCTCGAAGGGGGCCTTGCGGCGCTCGACCAATTGCAGGCGGAAGGTCTCCTGGAGCGATGATCCTGGTCGTCGCCGATACGACGCCTCTCGGATATCCGGTTGAAATAGATTGCCAGCATGTTGTTGCGTTTCATGCTTGGCAGCCTCCTTCCTCCCCACACATATTGACTGGGTAATGTGTTTTTAGCACTATCTATGTGCGGAGCCCTCCGGCGACGTGGCCCGCCGCTTCGGCTACTTCCCCGGCGCCTTCCGCGACCGCGATCGGGATTCGGCGGTTGCCATCGGTAAACGCAGTCTCCCGGTCCATGTCAGCGGCTTCACCCTCTTCACGACCGAATGTGGCAACGGTCAACCCGGATGCTGAGGAGCAAGTGTTGCGCGAATCTGCTACTCTCCGGTGCATGGTCTGCCTCTCAGTTTTCTACCCTCACGCTCCCGGCAAGAAGTTCGATCACGACTACTATTCCCAAAAGCACATGCCCTTGGTAATGGACAGACTTAAGAGCTCAGGACTGATTCGTTACGAGATCGACAGGGGGCTGGCGGGTGGAGCGCCGGGGGCGCCGGCGCCCTTCACCTGCACTGGGAGGCTGTACTTCAATACTGTGGAGGAGTTCCAAAAGGCGCTGGCAACGTACGGGCCCGAGATCCTCGGCGACGTCCCAAACTACACTGACATCGAGCTGCAAATTCAAATCAGCCAGATGACTCCAAGTTAGGCAAGCCGAATTCCAATCCGCTCGACTTCGTCCGCGCTCACGTCGTTGGTGCGCCGATCAGAGGCCCGTCGTTTCCGCGTTCCAGTTTAGGGTGCGCGTTCCTTTTCCAGTAGCAGCCGCGCTTCCGCCAGCTCCAACGAGTCCAGGCCGGCCCGTAATGCAGAGACGGCAGCGCCGAGGCTCCGAGTTTGTCTCCCAACTTCACGGTGCGGGCAATCGACAGAGCCGAACGCAAACACAACGGATTTGCGTTCGGTGCGCGAGCGATTTCCAAAGCGCGGCTGAAATGGTGCGCCGCTTGTTCGACCGCCCCGCCCGAGCCGAGAACGATTTCGCCCCGCAGCCGGTACAGCTCGGACGGGCCGACAGTTGTTTCCGAAACTGGGCGCACGCTGACGGCAACTGGTCCAATGTGGTAAGGGTATCGCGGAGCATGGCGCGGCGATCCAAACTTCACTCAGGCGGCGGGTGGTAAGGGCGCTTCAGGGGAATGCCGGCTACGCGCCCAAGCGGAAAATTGCTTCCTGGCGGGACCGGACATCCTCATCGCTTGAGAGTTACATTGACCAATTGCCCGGCGCGAACCTCGAACGGATCCCCGCTCGCCGCCTGCTCCCGGAGATAACCGGGATCGCCCTCATAAGCGAGATCGGATCCAGTAAGAACCAGCGCCCGGTACTTGCCAGGGGCCAGGTCACGGAAGACGAAAGCGCCGTCGTCTCCCGATTTCTCGACCCGAACCACGCCGGGAGCTACCTCGTCCGGAAAGGGGTCCGGAAGCAACACCACGGAAGCGCCGCGCACCGGAGACTGGTCACTGTCGCGAACCACTCCCGCAACCGCGCCGGGCCGCGATGTAACTACGATTGTGAGCGGCGTGGCCGGCGCGCTGACAGTCATGGCGCTGTTGCGCGGGCTCGAGCCCGCGAACAGCACTTGCGCAACCGCATAGCCCTCCGGCAACCTCAACTGCGGCCAATATTCGCCCGATCGAAGCCATTCCTGATGAAACCGGCCCGACTCCACAGCACTGCCCCCTATGGGAATGGGGCCGCCGCCGATCGCCCCACCGCCCTTCAACTCGATCAGAAAATCGGCTGTCGACATCATCACGACCACCATCTTGCCGGGCAGTTTGGCGTCTTCCTCAAGCATACGAACCTCGCCGCTCACGCTGGCATATGGCGCGAGGGCCGCCTTGAAATTGAAGACGTCGTGGTCGGCAACTTCAAACACATAGTCGCCGAATACCTCGTCGGGAGGCTTTCGCGCGAAAGATGTGCGCTCCATCTCCGCGAGCATGTAGTCTTCTTGAGACCGCACATTGTCGGGAGGTTTTCCGCCGGTCAACGAGAGCCGGTATGTTCCGGGCGCGAGATTGTCGATGCGGAAGGGCCCCGGCGCCGGCATCACGGCGAACGACCCCTGGCGCGGGCCCGCGTCGGATGGCTCAAGCACGATCGCAACCGGCAGGCCATTGAAGTCGCGTGGCGCGTCACCCGACACCACAACGGTACCGGAGAGCGAATGCGTCTCGCGGCTTTGAAGGGGGATCTTGAGGCTTCGGGTTTCGCCTTCGCCGAGATGGATGGGGGTTGCCATTTCGATGCGTGGAACATCCGGATACCACCTCTGCCCGTAGCATTCTTGCGGAGCGGGATTTGGCGCGGCATTTGGCGACAAGACATCCGGCGAGAAAACGAATGTCCCCTGCTCGGCACGGTCGATGCGGATGAAGTAATCGCCGGGCTCGAGATTGCGGATATTGAACTCGTTGCCCTCCTGCTCGCCGGTCCTCGGAACGATAAAAGTGTGACCGGGGACGGATTCTTTGCTTACCGCGGAAACCGTATGCCCCTTAATCGGCTCGCCGGTGTCGCGGTCGACCAGCTTGCCGTAAATCCGGCCGAGCGGATGCATTTCGAAGTTGCGCGTCACGGCATCGCCCGCAGCGATTTGGAACTGGGCGCTATCATCCGAACGCTCGTAGATCATCTTGTAGCCGTCGAGGTTGATGGTCATACGGACCGGGCCCGCCGGCACATCCTCCAGCGTGTAAGAGCCGTCGACTCCCGTCAGGGAACCCACGAATTGCGATCCTACTGCGCAGGAAACGTGCACTTTTGGAATGGGTTGGTGAGTAACGGCGTCAGTGACTCTCCCGGTAATCTTTCCCGGAGTCTGAGCGTGAAGGATCACTGGCGCGAACACCAGAGCTATGAGCGCCAGACGGGACATACGGTGCTTTCGACGATGCGCGGGCGCGAATGGTTACTCGCAAGGCGAAGGTGCGTCTCTCCTTCTCGCTTGCGGGCCGATGAGGCGGTCCAGCGGACGGTCTGGCTTGCGAGCCTGTGTGACCAATGTGGGGCTTCGCGACGGAGGGGCGACTTGTGGGGCGGCCTTGCTGGCTGTCTTTTGCTCTCATCCGGACATAGACAGGCCAGGAGGCCTGTCTTACGTCTGGCCGTAGTAGGCTTTCGGGCCGTGCTTGCGGGAGTGATGTTTGTGGTGCAAGGTTTCGGAGATGGGCATGGCTTGCGGATTGATGGTCAGCGTCTGCCACGCCATCGCGGCCAGCTCCTCCACTACCACGGCGTTGTGCGCGGCCTTGGTCACGGTTTCGCCCCAACAGAAGGGCGCGTGCCCGGCAACCAGGATTCCCGGATACTCCTGCGGATCGAGCCCCGTCATGCGGCGGACGATCGCGAGGCCGGTGTTCAGCTCGTAACCCGATTCAATTTCCTCCTTCGTCAGTAGCGGCGTCACCGGCACCGGACCGGCGAAGTAATCCGCGTGCGTGGTTCCGAAGCAGGGAATCTCGCGGGCCGCCTGCGCCCACGCGGTGGCGTGGCGCGAATGCGTGTGCACCACGCCGCCGATTTGCGGAAAGGCGCGGTAGAGCGCGGCGTGCGTGGGCAGGTCGGACGACGGGCGCAGCGAGCCTTCCACGATGTTGCCATTGAGATCGGTAATCACGATATCGGCGGGCGTCATTTTGTCATAGGGAACGCCGCTGGGCTTGATGGCGATCAGACCTTCTTCGCGCGAGACGGCGCTGGCGTTGCCGAAGGTGTAGAGCACCAGGCCGCGGCGCACTAACTCCAGGTTGGCCTCCAGAACTTCAGCTCGCAGGGCTTGCAAGGCTTGCAGCACTTTGGCCTCCAGCACTTTGGCCTACACCAGGGCTTCGACGGGATTCGGCTGCGATGCGCCGCAACTCCGGCAGTATGCTTCCGATTTCGAGCGCAGCCGAGCGCCGCTCGCCGAAGCCGAAATACAGCTTGCGATAAACGGGATACAACTCCTGATATACAGCGGCTTCAGACGGCTGCGGGTCCACAGTGATGTGACCCGGACACAGCGCGCTCTGCGCTTCCTCGATGCTTTTGAACGTCCCCGCGGCGAGGAAGGCGAAGATGGCCGACCCGAGACTGGTGATATCGCCCTTGGGCACCAGGATCGGCTTGCCCATCACGTTGGCGTAGACCTGATTAAGCACCGGGTTCTTCCGCGGGATGCCGCCGCCATTGATGATCCGCTTCACCGGGACGCCGTGCTGCTCCATGCGCTCGAGAATCACGCGCGTGTGAAACGCGGTGCCTTCGATGGCGGCGAACAGCTCGTCCTGCGCGGTGTGGGTCAGACGCCAGCCCAGCGTGATGCCGCTCAGTTCCGGATTCACCAGCACCGTGCGGTCGCCGTTGTCCCACGACATGCGCAGCAGGCCGGTCTCGCCGGCGCGATACTGTTCCAAGCCATGTGAGAGATCGGCAACTGTGGTGGCGGCGCGGCGCGCGATGGCTTCGAAGATATCGCCGGTGGCGGAAAGTCCGGCTTCGATGCCGGTGTAACCCGGATGAACCGAGCCCGGAACTACGCCGCAGACGCCCGGCACCAGATTCGGCTTTTCACCGATGGCCACGATGCAGGTGGACGTTCCCACCACGTTGACCACGTCGCCCAGCCGGACTTCGGCTCCCACGGCGTCCCAGTGAGCGTCGAAGGCGCCGACGGGAATCGGGATGCCCGCGCGCAGGCCTAACTTTTCAGCCCACTGTGGTGAGAGATGACCGGCGATCTGGTCGGACGTCGCGTAGCGGCCGGCTAGCTTGGCGCGCACGCCTGCCAGCACGGGGTCGAGCGATACGAGGAATTCTTCAGGCGGCAAGCCGCCGAGCGCCGCGCTCCACATCCACTTGTGGCCCATGGCGCAGACGCTGCGTGGCGCTTGCGCGGGGTCGTCGATGCCGCAGAGCACGGCTGCTACCATGTCGCAGTGTTCGAGCGCGGTTGCGAATCGGTCGCGCTTGGCAGGGTTGTTGCGCAGCCAGTGCAGCAGCTTGGCCCAGCCCCATTCGGAAGAGTAGATGCCGCCGCACCACTCGATGGCGGGGAGCTTGGCGGCGCGCGCGGCTGCGGTGATTTCCGCGGCTTCTTTCCAGGCGCGATGGTCGCACCAGAGGTAGTAATCGTCTATCGGATTTAAGTGCTGGTCGACGGGGATTACGCTGGATCCGGTGGTGTCTAGCGCGATGGCTTCTACGGAATCGGGGGAGATTCCCGCGGATTGGACGGCTGCGCGCATGGCTTTGGCTAGAGCGGCCATGTGGTCGGCGTGGCTCTGGGTGGCGTAGTCGGGGTCTTCTTTTTTGCGGTGGAGGGGGTATTCGGCGGATGCGGCGCCCAGGCGGCCTTTGGCGCTGTCGAAGATGGAAACGCGGACGCTGAGGGTTCCGAAATCGACGCCGGCTACGATGGACATATGCGCCTCGGGAAGCCAAAGCATGAATGGCCGCAGATGAACGCAGATGAACGCGGATAAGGCACGGTGGTTTTATGTGTGTTCATCGGCGTCATTGCGGGCAAAGAACCGGCGGCAAGACCGCCGGCGTTACCGCCTGCGCCGCCTGCCGTCCGCGGGTCGCCGGTGACGCCGACTACGATGGACATGTTCGCCTCGTTCATCGGCGTTCGTGGTGGTGGACGCTCCAGCCTAGGTACACCTTTGCGGCTTCTTCTACGGCGCCGGCTACTGGCGCAAGGTTTGCGGCTACGTGGTGCTCAAAGCCGCGCTCGCAGATGTAGCGGAGTAATGCTTGCAAATTGTTTATGCGGACTACGCCGGCGCCGCCAAATGTTGTTAGCGGGTCGTCGGTGAATTCGCCTTCCCCGACATAGCCGCGGATGGTCCCCTCAAGATCGTTGGTGGAGAAACGCGCGAAGCTCATCGGGCCCGATTTCACTAATCCAACGCACGTGCCGTAGGTATTTTCGCGGCCTACGGTTCCGGCGATAATCTGTTGGAAATCCATCTTCACTTCGCGGAAGAAATGCTTGGGCAGATTGCTGCAATGGAAGCATACCGCCTTATCCGGGTCGTCGCCGTAATTGTTGTTCCAATCGAGCAAGGCGCTAGGGGTCCCCGACGCGAGCTGCAGCGCGTGCATGCCCACCACGCCTACGATATCCACTTCACATGCGCTCGACATCAGATTCTCGCTCATCATGCTCATTACGGTGCAGGGAACTACGCCGAAGAATTCTTCGAGCGACGTCCAGCACTGCACCGCGCTGATGGTGCATTCGGTATCCGCCATCCACCCATCGATCACGGCGCCGAGCTTGGCCATCTTCATCAAGGCGTCGGCGGGGACGGCTTCGGTGGATACGTATTTGTGAATTTGCGCGAGCTTCGCCACCGCGGCCGGGTCGGTATCGCCCATGCGCGCGATGCGGCCCAGAATTTCCGAAAGGTCGATGGTCTCAATCGAGATTCCATTGGCTTCCAGAATCTTCTCGCTATAGCGGACGGTGTTGAACGCGGCCGGGCGCGCGCCGATCGCGCCGATGCGCAAGCGGCGCAGCCCGCGCACCACGCGGCAGGTGGCGGCGAACCAATCGAGATCTTTGCGAAAGACGTCCGAATCGGGCGCTTCGGTGTGCAGCGACGTGAGCGAATACGGGATGCGGTACTGCATCAGATTGTTGCAAGCCGACATCTTCCCGCAGAAGCTATCGCGGCGATCGGCGATGGTCATTCGCCCCGGCGTATCGGGAGTAGCCTGCACCAGCACGGGCACGTTCAGACCCGCCATGCGCAGCGTGTCGGCGATGGCGCGCTCGTCGCCGAAATTGGGCAGCGTTACGATGATGCCGTCGATCCGGTCGCGATGCAGCTTGAACAGATCGGCGCATTGCGCGGCCTCGGCGCGCGATTCCACGGCGCCGTGCCGGGAATCTTCGGCGCCCAATGCAACAGCTTTGTAGCCGGCCTTTTCCAGCGCCGCGAGCATCTCCGTGCGCCCGCTCTGCGCCAGATGGCCGGGGAAAAACCCGCGGTTACCAACGATTACGCCGAACGTCATGGCTTGCCCTGCTTTCCCCTTTTCGGCGCGAAGCGGAACGTGTAGAACGCGCCCATGGCGATGAGCAGCATCCCCCACCATACGGGCGCGTGCAGATCGGCCCGTACCGTCGGCGGCGGGGAGGACCACTCGGCTAAACCGGTTCCTAAAATCAGCAGTCCGTAAGCCAGTAAAAGAAGGCCGATGAAAAACCAGATGGAAAGCATTCCTGAGCGTTGCATGTTGTCATCTACCAGAATATGATGTTCAGGATCACGAAAACCACACCGACGACGCCGGCCCAGAATATGGGGCGCTGATACAGGGGCATGTCGCCTTCCGAGGGAATCTTGGTGTAGCCGTAAACCAGCCCTACCAGCTCCTCGGCCCGCCTGGGTTTGGTGACAAGACTAACTAGTACCGTCACGGACACGCACGCTACCCAGGCCCAAAGCGCGCGGAACATGTTGACGGCCATATCTTTGGCATGCGGCGAGAACGCGACATACTGTATGGCCGAAGGATCGACCCTCACCCACTGCCACAAAGCGATGGCCGTGCCGGTGCCTGCCGCCAGTCCCCAGAAACCGCCCGCGGACGTGGCCCGTTTCCACATCATGCCCAGAAGGACGGTGCCGAACAGGGGCGCAATGAAGAAACTGAAAAGTTCCTGCACATAATCCATGATGCTGGGCGAGTGCCTGACCAGGTAAGAGGTGCCGACGCTCACCGCGACGCCGATCACGGTACACCAGCGGCCCATGGCCACGTAGTGCGAATCGGTTGCGTTCTTCCGAATCATGGCGCGGTAGATATCGTAGGTCCACACAGTGGCGAAGGCGCTGACGTTGCCCGCCATGCCCGACATGAAGCCCGCGATCAACGCCGTGACGCCCAACCCGAGCAAACCCGGGCCGCAGTAGCGCGCCAGCATGAGCGGCAGCACATCGTTATAGCTGTGGGCGCCGGGCGTCAGCATATTCTCGGGAACCAGCTTGAACGGCAGCACCGCCAGACCCAGCAATCCGGGCAGAATCACGATTAGCGGCACCATCATCTTGAACCCCGCGCCGATGATGGGCGCCATTTTGGCCGAGCGCAAATCTTTCGCCGAGATGACGCGCTGCACCACCAGGAAATCGGTGGTCCAATAGCCCATCGAAATCACCGCGCCCAGGCCGAACACTACGCCGACCCAGTTGATGCCCATGGGATTATCGGAGAACGAGCCGAGCGTGCGCCACATGTGCGTGTAGTCCTGCCCGGGGAAGTTTTGATGGATGCGCGCCACCACGCCGTTCCATCCGCCGGCCTCGATGAGGCCGATGATGGCGATCAACAACGCGCCCAGCCAGATCAAGACGAATTGCAAAACCTCGTTGAAGATGGCCGAAAGCAGCCCGCCCAGGAACACATAAGCCGCCACCGTCACCGACGACACCCAGATGCTGATGTCCATGTCCCAGCCGAGCACGACGTTCATCACCTTGGCCATGGCAAACATATTGATGCCGCTCATGAGCACGGTCATCAGCCCGAAGGAAATGGCGGAGAGCGCGCGCGCCGGCTCGCCGAAGCGCAGCTTGAGATATCCGGGCACGGAGTGGGTCTTCGAGATGTAATAGAACGGCATCATCACGAGGCCGAGGAAGAGCATGGCGGGGATGGCGCCGATCCAATACCAGTGCGCCGCGAGAATGCCGTATTGATACGACGATGCGGCCCAGCCCATCAATTCGAGCGAGCCCAAATTGGCGGCGAGGAAGCTGAGCCCGGCGATCCAAGCCGTCATTTCACGGCCGGCCAGGAAGAAATCTTCGCCGGTCTTGGTGTACCGCTTCAGGTAGAAGCCGATACCGATCACGGCGACGAAGTAGAGCGCAATGATCACCAGGTCGACCGTCGACAGGGACATCAGATGGGAGTCGGAGCCCACCTGGAAAAGAGCGAGGACAGGTGTAATCGCTTGCAAGTGTCTTATCCTATGGTTCGGCTGAGGTTGCTGTCAAGCCGCGAATTTGTTTTGCCTTGCAACAATATCACGATTTGAGGCGGTGTGGAATGGGCTTTGAGTGGGCGGGTGGGGCGGGTAGGTTGGGGCTTGGCGACCGGCGGAATGCGAGTGTCCGAAAATGGGACTAGGGTCGTTTGGTAAATCGTCGTTCGGTAGATCGAGGTTGCCCCAGCGGCGGTCGCGGGATAGCTCCGCCGATGGGTGCGTAAGTGTTCGAATTTGGGACTAGGGTCGTTTGGTATGTCGTCGTTTGGTAGATCGCGGTTGCCCAAGCGGTGGTTGTGGAAGGCGCGATGATCCATAAGGAGATGGCAGTTGTGACTGCGGCGCGTCAGGAGCGGAGCGGGCGAAACGGTGAGGCCGTGGAGCGCGGCAGCTGTGCCGTTGAGCGTGGTATAGGCAGGATGCGCGCCTGGTTGGGTGGCGAGCCGATTTTCGGGAAGAACAACGCAGCGGGCCGGCAAGCGGCGACGGTGAGCGTTTTGCGCCGGAAGGCGCTTCACGGGCGCGGTGGATGGGACGCGTTTATACGGGACCTGTTTATATAGATCAGTGAAACAGGCGCCGTTGGGCCGCGAGGATACTCGACTAAGAGGCGACATAGTTGCCGATTCCAGAGTACACCAGGGGTAACTGGAAGTTGGCGCGAGGATAACGCAAGTCCCTGTGTCTGTGGGCTTGAAATGTTTTAACTAATCTGTGATTGTTAAGCGGCCAATCTTCAAAAAAGGGCAAGATTCGGAAGGACGCGCATTCCGTGAATCTTGAGCAATACGGGTTATCGCGGTAGTGGGTCAGTTTGAATGGCCGGCACGGGCGGATCGTAAACACATCGCGACCGATCGCGGGCGATGAAACCGAGACGGCGGCGAGCACTTCCGCGGGTAGGCGACAATGAACCCCGCTGGTCCAGATGGCCCAGATGAACGCTACGGCGTCAGGGTGGATCTGGCCCGACATGCCCAACCGTTATCAGCAACGGGCGTTTTCCGTCAGATCGACGTGACTGGACTCCGGGAGTGACCCACTTGGCCGCCGTTTGAGAGAGCTTACCGCAAGGCGTCTGCAAGGATCTCCTAATTCGCCGCGGGCGTTTTGGAGACCTGATCAACTACCACGGTTTCGACGGTCACCTTGCGCGGCTCCAGTTTCAGGCCGAGCTTTTCGACAGCATCGAAAACCCTACCTCCTGGAACCTCGGCATTCTTCCAGGTCTCTACCCCGGCCGGAGGGGACCGAACCCCGACGTTCTGAGCCAGATCCTCTCTTGTCGCGCAGCGTTTACCGACGTACGATGACGTGTTGATTCTTCGCCATTGGCCCCAAACGGCGTTGGGGGAAATCGGCCCAGGAAGCCGGCCAAAGGAACAGGAGCGGACTTCATGGGCACTTGGTGGCGCGAAGGGATTTCGCGACAGCTATGGCGGGGCCGCCCACGCCGGCCGCCTGGACTCCGCCGTGGCCCAACTTCCGGTTGCCCGACCAACTGGACATGTTTGCGGCTCGGCCCTTACTTCTCGACGAACTCGGGGACTTGCCAACATGCCATGGCACTCGCGCGAGTTCGTGGTGAAGGATTGCGATGGCCGTCTGCTGGCTTTCGGCGCGAACCTGCAGACTTCTCCGGTGGTCCCGTCCGGAAGACCGACCTTGCAGGTGAATGGCTAGGAATCGGCTTTCCGTAAAGTCTGCAACTGGTTTTGCGGACGGATCAGGGCGTTGGTCCAGATCGACGGGCCGCAGCTTTCAATGTCCAGTTCGCCGACAAGCCGGTCACGGACGGTCCGGGTTATAAAAGACTGTGGCGTTAGCTGGGAGCGACACTTCCAGGACAAGAAGGACTGTCCGGACGAGGGGTTTTGCTGGAGGGAAGATAAGGGTGCTACGTAACCACGAATTTCGAAAGCGGAACGTGGAGCGGCGATGAGAACGGAATTGCTGCGATTCAACGGCGCTGTCGAGCGGGATCCTGCCATCGGTGCGTGGATGAAAGAGCATGCCGGTGAATTGGGAGCCATCGCGCTTCAGTGGTTTGAGGCGATGCGAAAATGCGGGGACGAAGTCCGGGAGCTTTTGCATGACGGCTGTCCGGTTGCATGTTTGGGAGAGGCGCCCTTCGGCTACGTCAATGTATTCACTTCGCACGTAAACGTGGGGTTCTTTCACGGCGCAGCCCTGCCGGATCCGGCCCGCTTGCTGCAAGGCAACGGCAAGTTCATGCGCCATGTGAAGCTAAGACCGGGAACGGCCACAAACGCCGCAGCGCTAAGCAGGCTCATCGATACGGCGTACTCGGATATAAAGGAGCGCGTCGAAAACGGCTAGCTCGGAGAAACGCCTTTAGAGGCCGACGCGGACGTGAACCGCCCGATTAGTAACGAGTCGCATAGTGTTTGCCGATCGTGGGCGGGTGACGCCACTCGGACGCTTGAACGTGGGGCCATCATCGGTCTGCGGTCCAGGAGGGCCGCGACGGATGGCAAACAAGCAGTCAGGAAAGGGGAAACGGCGCGTTCCCAAAACAGTGTTGCGGCTGCCTGACCTGGATCAGGCGAAGCCGGCGGTTCTGAACAGCCTCAGTTCGATCGATGCTCAACGCGGGTACCGGCATGCGATCGAGGAGTTCATTGAATTGAATGGTACTGCTCGGAGCCGCGACTCTCGTTCGGCAAGACCGTCGTCCTCCGCTATCGTATCCACCTGGAGTCTCGACATCTCGCGCCCGGCGCCATCAACCTTCGCCTCGGCGCAGTGCGCCGCCTCGCCTACGAGGCGTCCGATCGTGGTCTGCTAAGGCGGCGTCAGACAATAATCCGGACAAATGTTCGAGGCGGGCGTATCATAGCGTGGGTGATAA
>PLDF01000253.1 GCA_003135055.1 Bryobacterales bacterium
AAGCTCATGCCCTGGAGGGGACCTCACTCCTCTCCAGGGCGCAGCAGGTTCCGGTTCAGCTCAGACTCAAGAGTTTATCGCAGAGCCAGGGGCCGCCGCCCCGTGCTTCTCATTTTTCTCTCGCCCTGCCGAGCGCGGTTAGTAGGTCCGCATGGCCGTCAAAGGCTGCGGGCGCCTTCGCTGACATCGAGCCCTGGCGCCTTGGCCCCATATGGCGCTGCCATAATGGCCCCTTCGCTCGGCGCCACTGACAGTCACGCTCGATTCCATCGCTATCCCCAACGCGCCGAATTCTACCGCACTTATTTCCTTACCGGCGTCGATGGCGGAGTTCAAATAATCGAGGTTTTTCAACCACGCCGCAATCGTCTTGCTTTGGTCCGCACGCTGTTGGTACCGCAGCAGGGCGAAGAGGACCTCAGTGCAAACCCGTGCCACCGTCGCAATTTCCTCGCTTGGCATCTCGATACCGCGATGCACGTACTTGCTTCTGAGGTCGTATATGCGATTCATCAGTTTTTGTGTTGTAGGCAGGGTCATGCCAAGCGCGCGGCACACGACGACTGCGGCCCTTCGTGTCACGGATGCGGTGGCGCCTTCTTGCTCGCCAAAGAGCAAATCGAGCGCGATTACGTAGTGCAGGAACGCTTCTCCGGAGCGAGCGTCGAGTTCGTGCCGCTTTGCTTTGGAGACGAAGAGGGTAAACGTCCGCAAGGAGTGGTGCACGTCAGTGTCCTTGAAGGTGGTAAACCCGAATTGTTCGTGCAAATAATCAATGACTCTTGGGATTTTGGTGTCAAAGCCTCCCATCTCCAAGACACTAAAATCCTGGCCGATGGGCGCGACGAAGCCCGCCCCGTCGATGTTGCGAAAAATCGAGAGCATGTCTGCAGGCGTGAGGCGTCGGGTGACTCGCTCATCGATGTATGGTGATCCAGCGGCGATGAGGAGATGCTGTGCGGAGAGAAACGCTTCCCAGAACTCCTGCGCGTACGCAATGGCAAGCGCATGGAAGTACGCGTTAACGCCCCGTTCCCAGAGGCGTCGGGCTGTTGAGCCCCACTCGATGTCCTTGATAATTGCATCGCGAATTGCTGGGATGCCGATGCAGCGGATAGTTACCACTTCGCGCTCAATGGTGAAGTGGTCATCGAGTCGGTGGCGCCAGCGAGCAAAGTAGTCGTCCGATCCGGCCTTCTTACTGCGGTGCTCTATCCTCGTGAGGTTCGCCGGCCCAAGGATGAACGGTCCAAGGCTAAAGGTGCGAATCTTGCCTCCGCACTTAATCGGTGTTACGAAAAACTGGCTGAGGTCGCACTCGCCAATCGTGCCCAGCAAGCGGTTAAACGCCGCAACCGCCCCCTCCGCCCGTCGCCGGTCGAGCGCAAAGAAAGCGATGATACAAAGCGCCAACGATTTGTCCTTTTTGTGGCCTCGGCCAGCGAGCTCCTTCTGAACGCGCGTCACGAGCGCATCAAACGTTAGACCCGCGCAGGGACGATACCAAATGTTGCACTCTGCCTCCACGAACAAGTTGCCTTCGTCTCGTGCCGACGCGGCAGGTAGAACCTGCGCCGCAACAAGGTCGTTGGGCACCTCAGGCCTTACGGGCGTCAGTGATTGCAGGAATTCTTCGAATGTGGACTGTTCGGGCAGCGGCATTTCAATTCTTAATCAGGATAACGCCAGCCGGACCGCCGCGGTCAGCATCAGGAGCGTCAGGGCCACCTGCATCGCCACGGGCAGGTTCATTTCGATGACCGACTCCGCCGCGGAAGCGCTAGACGGCAGCCAGGCGACGATGAACGCAAAGCTCTTCCAGGCGACGAGTTCGCGCTTGACTCGGTGCTACGACTTCTTCTTTCGAAGCTCCGTCGGAAGAAAACCGTCGATCTCGTCATCAGAAAAGGTGAAGTGACCGCTCTTGAGAGCTTGTTCCGCTGCGGCATAGGCCGCTGGAGATCTGTCAGGCACAAACTTGTATGCCGTGGTCAGCTCCTGTCTAATCGTCTCAAGTCGGCGCTGCAGTTGTTCGGGAACGCCACCAGGATTTTGGCAGTTGGTAATGAGCAGGAGAAGTTGTTCACGGAGCCAAAGCAGTTCCTTGGCTGCAACGCGGTGCCGCGCTTCCTTACCGGCTGGATCAAAGTTGCTCTGCCAGATGGCAAAACATACGGTCGCGGCGGCGGAGAGCGCGGTGGAAACCAGCGCCCACATGGGCTTCAGGGATGCGGAAATCACGGTGAGGACTGTGGCGATCCCCGTGAGCGCGATATTAACCCGGTTCATCCAGCAAACCTGATCGCTCCAAGTCTCGCGTTCTTTTTCATGGGTCTTGTGGGTATATGCGACGCGGCCGTAAAGCTCGCGCGCGGTGGCAAGGATCGGCGTCAGGTCGTCGGTCACGGGCGGAGACCGGCCAGCAGGCTCGTGCCTGGCAGGCTGTTAACCCAGTCAATGTGGAACTGCGAGCCGAAGATCTTCTGCCACTCGGTGGTGGCGGAAACTGCATCATCGTTGTGCTCGGATCCTATTTTATCGAACTATGAACAGAACGCGATTGCAGGTTGCAAGGGCTTTAGGTGAAGATTTCGATTACTCCGAGCACCTATACAGAAGATGGCTCGGTGATCAGTCCCTAATGAGGTTGAACAGCACCCTAAACATTTCAGGCGGATGCCAACGGCTACTTCGTGCCAAGATACCGCTCGGTCGTTTGCACCAATACGTGTCCCAGGCATTTGAGTCTGCTTCAGTTCCTCGCGGGCCGCCCTGCACACCCTTGGTTCATTCGCCGAACGACGGGATCAAGCCGAGAGCGGTTGGCCATCCACAGTCATCGATCAGGCCTATGCGGCTCGCACGCATACGCGTTCCAGCACCATGGCCTCAAAGAATTCTGTAGCTTGGCGCGCGAGCGCGGCGGACCTGACCAGCACCCCGACTTCGATGTTCCGGTGCTGCGCCGCCTCCGTGAAATTCGCCGAGGAGATGAAGATTTCCCGTCCGTCAACCACGATGCACTTCGCGTGCAGGGACACCGGGCCTTCGGTGGCCGCCAGGGAACGGCAGTCGTAATATAGCTCCGGCAAGCGACATCCAGCCGGCCAGTTGTACGCTTTGAACTTCCGCACGAATCCGGAAACGATCTCGGCAGGGCTTCCTATATCCTCCGGCTTGCGGGCGACATTCAGAAAAACACGCACGTGCAAGTCGGGCAGCTCATCCATGCGTCGGCCAAGCTCCTCGAACACGTCCCTTCCTTGATAGACGGCATAGCCCGCAACCAACACGATTCGTTCGGCCCGGCGGAACAGGTCCTGCACCACAACTGCGGTGTCGCGGTGATACGCCCGACCTTCGGGTCCCGTCATCACCAACTGGATCTTGTCTTCTACCGATGACCGCGCCTCAACCGAGTCGGCGATTATCTCCAAGCAGGAAGCCAGTCCGCCGGGAGTGCATCCTTCCAACGAAAGAATATTCAGGGCATCGGCAACGTCAGTGGCCATCGACGGTCCCGTGATCCGCTGCACCGCTGACATCTCGAACGGCGGGCCCATCCTCCGCGACCGAATTGATGCTGCCAGCGCCCGTAGGTCCGCCTCGCCCAGCCTCACCAGCGCAGCGCTAGAACTCACGAATCCGACTCGCTGAAGAACTCTGCCCCTTCGCCGTGTACGGTCCGCACGACCAGTGCCCGGTCCAGAAGATCGTTCTGCTGCTCGCAGCTTGTCTCAGCCAACAACAGGCAGCCGTGACATGCCGCGCCTTGGAGGAAGCGCCGCTCATGGAGACTTTCCGGCGCGTGTTGCGCGCAAACCGGATCGTTCGAGCACAGCTTTCCCAGTTCTAAAGCGCCGCGAATCGAACCGGCAATCCGCCGGCCAACCTCGATCAATCCGCCCAGCGTTCCCTCGGCGTCGGAGCTCCCGGTATACAACAGCACGCCGTATCCGATTTGCGGCAGCGCGTAAACTCGCTCACGAATGGAACTCGCGGGATATCCGCACTCCAGCGCCACGGCCGTAATCAGTAAATGCGAGAACGAATGCAGCAGAACGTACGCCGGATGCGGAAACTCCCGCCTCGACGCGCTGTGCTCAGCCTTCCATGTTTCGAACCCACGTTTCAATTGGAGAATTCGCTGAAGCACCCCCTCGCGCCGCAACCACTCGTCGATGGCGCTCTTTCGGAACTGAAGAAAAACTCCTTCCCCCCTGTTCTCTACCGCCGGTACCCAGGACAGATCCCTTGCCAGTTCCGCGCGCTGGACACCCATATCGAGTTCGCCTTCCGTATCCGGAGCGGCGGCTTCAAACCGCGTGAAACCCACCAGCGCCATGACTTCGCGCAGGCGCTGCACCAGGACCACCTTTTCAATTCCGCACATCCACGGCCGATCCCATTCCGCTTTGGGCAAAGTACGAGCGTAGAAAACACCTTCGGGACGGTCCTCGCCGATTTCGTCCGCGGCGACGAGCAGCGTCTCCAACTCCGCGCCCTTAACGGATTTCTCCTGTCCGGTTAGCGCGCCACGCCGCGCCTGAATCTCGGCCCAAACCTCTGCATCCGATACGCCCTCCAGCGCTTCTCGGACCTTGGTCTTCCGGCGCTCGCGGGAGATATCCTCTTCGCTTTCCGCCGCCTCCAAAAAGTCCCAAGCCGCCGTGACGACCTCACGCACCGTCTCATTTCGCTCTGGAAGCGAGATCACGCTGATGCGCTGCGGGAAATACGCGTTCGACGCAGTCCGCACCAGCAACCGGTTCATCTCCTCGCACTTTTCCCTCATTGCCGGCCCGAGCCACGGTCGCGCGCCGTCGCAGCGCCCGAACACTTCAGCCTTTTGGATCGCCACCTGTGCCATGCTGCGTTCCTGACCGCATTCGCAGCGAATCCAGATTTCCGAAAGATCACCGCTGGTCCCGCGCTCATCCAGAAACAGCAGCCGCCCCTGGCCGCGGCATTGATTGTCGGCTCCGTGCAGGAAGAAGTACCAATCGATGTCGCCGATGTGCCCGCGTCTGCAGGCCCGCACGAACCGTACAGGCACGACCTTCAGCTTTTTTCCTGTGTCCGGATCGATGAATCGATTTCCCCTGGCAAGAGCGCGTAAGTGTACGAGGTATCGTGTGCGCCGCCCGTCGCCGGCGAACAGCCCAGGCGAATCCTGCGTGACGAACCACTCCGGAAAACGGAATACTGGCACGCCGCTCGGCCGAAGGTCGTCCACATCTCCGGACGCAGGAGGCGTCTCCAAGCGCACCGCAGGTACTTGCAACAGGGTTGCGATCTTGCCGGCCAGCCGCGGCTCGCTGACTAAGGTCCGTTCGCCGAACCAGAAGTCCAGTCCCGAAATCAGCACCGACCGCTCGGGCAAATCGGTCATCGCTCCAGGTCCGAACGTGGTGATGAGTTGGCTCTGCCGGATTTCGCCTTGCGGTCTTCTTCGATTCGTGCCGTTCACTGTTCGTCGTCCAAGTCGATGTTGTCGAGACTGCGCACCCAGAGGTTCACGCTCGCTTCTACATCGCGCAACGAGCGGTTGGCGCGGAACTTCATCTTCCAATTACCGGCGGGTAGCGCCCTCAAAGCCGGGTCCAGGAAATCCTGCAACAATGCCGGTCCGGCCCCCCGCTCATGCGGATTGTACTGGAGCGACGCGCCGACTTTCTTTTGCTCCTGCACCACGCCCGCCCAGTCGTCAAGTAGGTCTTCACAGCGCTGCCGAACTCTCTGTCGCAACCGCGTGCGGACATCCCTATCGAGCTTGGCGTGATTGAAGGCCCTCTCGCCGAACCGATCCACCACTGAACTCAGCGCGTTGCGCGTGTTCAGAATCTCCATGGCGCCTTTGGGCGGCGTCATTGCGTCCAGACCCAACCGCGAGAGCGCAACCAGCGACGCCGCGAGCCCGCGATCCAGCGCCCGTGGCGAGAACGGCGTCACGCTGGTAGCTTCCACGCTTCGATAGAACGTCTCATGGTACGCCGCGAATCGCTCGTAATGCGACCGGTCGCGCGGCTTGTGCACGTTCAGGATGGTCACCACCAACCCCGGCCGTGCTGGATCGCGTCCCACGCGGCTGGTCGCCTGAATATACTCGGCCGAGGTTTTGGGCTGCCCGAATACCACCATCAACCCGAGCCGCGTGATATCCAGACCTACCGAAATCATGTTGGTCGCTATCGCCACGTCAACGCCGTCTTTATCTGCGAATGAGAGCCCCAGCCTCCGCTTGGCCTCCGACACTCTCGAAGTATCCACGCGGCTGGTCAGTTCCACCGGCTCATAATCGATCTCCCGATCTGCGAACAGCCCCTCGGCCTCGCCGACTCGTTTCCGCTCCTCGTACCGCGTCAGCCGGGTGCGAACTTCGTCCTCGATCAGGCGGCGCGAACCTCCCAACTCCCGCAGAGCGTTGAAATAGCCCACCAGAGTCATGTAAGAATCAGCGGGGTTGTCGACCTGCCCGCGCGTGCGAAGCTGCTCGTACCACTTCTGCCCGGTTCCCAGAAGCGCAAGATAGACGCGCAACATCGCAACTTTCGGGCTGCGTCCCTGTGCCGCCACTCCCACGTACAGCCGCGCGTTGGTCTTCGGCTGATCCTCCTTGGGCTCCAGTGTGTGTGCGAAGAATGAATCCCGCCGGTCCGGTCCCGGCGGCGGGAAAATATCAACCTGCGCGCGGCAGAATAGCGCCTGTATCTGGCTGTCAGCCCGCCGCACCGTTGCGGTGGATGCCACGATCTTCGGCCGCACTTTGTCCTGCACTACCAATTCTTCGAGCGCCGTCTCGTAGAGCCCCACCATGGTGCCGAGCGGGCCTGAGATCAGGTGCAGTTCGTCCTGAATGATCAGATCCGGCGGGAGCAGCCGGCCACCTGGCAACACCCCGCCGCGGTCCGGATCGCACGCGCCGTAGAAGCCCTGTCTATCGAATCGCTGAACGCGCCCGAAGAAACCCGCGACCGCGCCGGTCCACGGCATCCCGGCGAACTTGTCCACAGTGGCGATCAGAAAGCAGGGCAGCCGCCGATAGATCGGCTCATCCACCGCCAGGATTGGCAGGGGACGGTCGCGGCTAAAATCACATCCGCGATTCATGCAAGCGATCAACAAGTCCGTTGGGTAGTCCCGATTCGGCCTGCCATTCGCGGCCAGCCGGAACGATTCGCGCTGGAACTTCGTGCCACACCACGGGCACTCTTCCAGCGGCACCGGCGAAGGCTTGCGGTCATCGTTCCACAACGCGATGGTCCGGCGCCGCGCCGTCTCCGGATGGTCCCGATCCTTGCTGCCCATCTCATTGGGCGTGGCCGCGCGCCCCACCCACAGTCCGATCTCAAAGGGCCAGTCACCCAGCGCCGGCGTCTTCTCCCTCTCCAACTCCAGCGCACAGATCAGGGTGGCCGCACGGCTGAGTTGGTCGAGTGTCAGCAGCCGCAAGGTGTAACGCATCAGGACACTCAAGCCCGCGCCCGTCACCCCGGAATTCCGCAGGCGCCGCAAAACCAGCGTGAAGGCGGCGAGGCCCAGATACGCTTCCGTCTTGCCGCCTCCGGTGGGGAAGAACAGCAGATCTACTACTTCGCGGTCGGCGCTCACTGGCTCCGCGATGCCCGGCAGGTTCATGAGGAGAAACGCGAGCTGGAATGGACGCCACTCGGGTGCCTGAACCGATTCCACCGTCTTGCGTTGCATGGGACCGAAGCGCCGCCGCGCTGCCGTGGCCATTGTTCGATTGGCAATCTGGAATGCCGTCAGGCAGTCGGGATGATCCAGGAGTTCGATGCCCCGCGCGATGCGGTCCGCCGCCACACCTGCGCGGTTCAGCAGATCCCTGCCAGTCGCCTTGCGCTTTGCGGGCGTGCCCGGCACGAGGGCCTGCTGGCCGCGAATCCATTCGCGGTACCGGTCCACCAGCGGCATCAATTTCGCTTTCGCATCCGCGCCATCCTGAAGAGCGACCAGATCGTCCATGCCGAGGGTTACCTCCAGCATCTCGGCGGGCGCTACTCGCTCTACTTTTGCCTCCGGAATCCAGCGGGTGCGGACGCGGGTGGCATCGCCATCGGCTGCGACATTGTGTCCCACTGCGAACTCGCCTACATCGCGATACTGGAGATCGGCGACGTTTTCGTCCCATTCATCCGAAAGCAGTCCGCGAGCGTCGGGGCGAGAGAGAAAAGGCGTGTCGGCGTGCAACTCTAATTCGGTTTGAAACACGAACGCCTCGTCTTTCAGGGCTTCCAATTCTCTTGGCGTACGGCGGTTCACCACAAAGACGGAGACGGTTCGCGACCCAGCAGCCAATCCAGCCTGGGGATCGAATTTGCCAACCGGCTGGACCATGAGGGCAATTCGCAAGCCGTCACTCCTGGGGACCTTGTACTCCTGAGCGCGTGCCAGCAGCTCCGGCACCGGCAGCGGCACTTCTTCCTCGCACGGCTTGCGACGCCAGGTTTCAGAAGGTTCGTCGCCGTCGCGCCGGTAATCGCCCCAGCGGACCCGAACCTTTAGCATCTTCGTCTCGACCGGCAACAGAACACTCAGCCCGATGGAACTGGGGAAGAAGCGCTGTTTCGATGCCGCCGCGGGCTCGGGCGTAAGGTCGTCGTCCAGCCCAATTTCGCCGGCGGCGCTCAGCTCTTCGTCGGCATCTACGCTGCCCCGCTGCTCAGGGGCGGCATCGAGCGGTGCGAGGAAGCCGGTGAGATACCAGCGCGAGGGTGATTGCGGTAATACTTCCACGGGATTGCCCAGGTCTTGGCCGGGACCGACCAGATCGAGCTTGAGCGCTTCGGCCAACTTGCCGCGGACCTGTGCGGGTGTCATGCATGCCTCACTGGACGGACCTCCAGTCCGACTTGTCCGTTTAGGATACCAGCCTGCAACGAAACCCACCCCGCGCTGCCCGCCAGCGGCTCTACCTAATGTGACTCAGCCTTCAACGCTGAGAACTTCACGCCTGATAAGATCCGGCGCATCAAGGGAAGCGCCGTCGAAAGTGCGGTCCGCGTCCGCCGCGATGCGGTGAAGGGAATAATCATGGGCGTCGGCTGTTGCAGCCCGCAAATGTGAATTGCCATTCAATACCAATCCAATTCGCTTGAGAGTCATGCCTTGTTGATTTGCAACTGCCCGGTTGATTTTCCAAAAGTTTCTACCCACCTCATCCGCACGTTTGATCGCAGCCGAGGGCGTTAATTCGTTCAAATCCACGCCATCCACGAGTACCCAATTGGAGCCGCGCCGGATACCGAGGGCCACGGAGTGCAGACCGGAAATCCGTCTTCCGAAAATGGCTTCCGATGGAATCTCGGTTTGAATGTTCTCGGTCACCCCGGCCCGCACTTTCATATAAGCCTCAATCGCGTTGGTGACAGGTTTTTGAACGCTGACCTCGACAGCGCCGGCTGGACTCCGGGTTGGGGGTTGGAGGAGTTTTTGCATTAGGGCTCGGACAGACTGCTCGTCAAGGGGCAGCGCCACCTTGCGTGGATCGGAAGGCACGATCTGAGGAGCGTACGAGTTGAGAACGGTTTCGGGCTCGTGCGTCCTAGAGATTGCATCCTTCAGATGGTCCAGGTAGTATTCCAATGCATTCAATTCAAGGTCGCCAAAGAACTTCTTCAGCCGAGGAAACCGCCGGTCAAAATACAGTAGCGTTTTGCCATTCTGGACCAGGATGGCCACTGCGACCCGCTCGCCCGTTTCCGGCGTCGGTTGGGCATAGAGAATCCGGTAAGTACCAATAGTCTTCAGTTTCTCGGCCATATCTCCTCCGTGAGGATCTGAATCCGCTGTGCTCTTCTAACGAGGACGTCGATACTCGATTCACCCCAGGTAACAACGGGCACTTCGCGTGCAACCGCCCAGACGATTTCGCTAACCGTGTTCGCCGTCACCGACCTGACCGAATCCAGATACCGCCGGGGCGGACGCTCCAGCACGATCCGTCGCAGTCTGGCGCCGAGTTCACCGGTTGGCCACAACCTGATGGGGTTGAGGTTCGCGGTTTGAAAGGTCGGATTCACGCCGAGCGTCTTGGATTTCTCGAAATCGATCATTGTCAGCCTGATCTGGCGGTTGCCCGCCGGCGTCCCTACGAGGTTCCCCATATTTCTATCGTCATTTCCCAGCCAACAGTCCACGACGATTGCGCCGAAAAGATCCTCGATATTGACGATTCCCGCCGGGCTGTTCAACCATGGGCCAACATTCTGAATCTTCTGTTCAACCTCGGCAACCGCGGCATACCAATCTTCTCCGAATAAACCCACATGCGCCTCGGGCGCCGGCAGGCTCGCTGCGGCGGCGAGCCGACATCCGCAGACCTCAGCAAACGCGATTGCGTCGTTGCAGCCTTTCACATAGTACGTACGGCCATCCATACCGATGGCGGTTTTCGGTGAGGTGCTGTACACGATGCCAACCGGCCCCGGCACCTCGTTGTTCAGCGCGATCAGTTCGATCAAGCTGACATGGTACGCCAAGTATGACACTTCTCCCAAGTTCGCGTTCCGCTGAGCCTAGCAGATGGTCGGGTGGTCCGATTCGGGGCGAGCGGTTCTGCCGCCTCCCATAGGAACTGTCCATGACCGATTTAGAACATTTCCGACTGATCCCGCAGCGCGGCTTTCTTGCGAGGGGCCGACTTCCGACGAGCAGACGGCGAGGGCGCGACTGGTGCGTCCGGAAGGCCGGCGCGCTCGCGGTTGAGCGCCAGGAGTCGGGCCAGAACCTCGTCGTGGATTTCTTCGGGCCAGCGGTAGCGGTATTTCTTCTGACGCGGACGGTTTGCCTCGGCGTCATCTTCTTCTTCGTCGTCGAACTCGGCAAAGAAGTCGCATTTTGGCTGAAGATCGTGCCAGCCATAGGCGTCGAGGACAGATCGGTCCATTGCGTCGTGCAATTCGCGAAGCTTGAGGATGTCGGCCGAGTACTCGTCGGGTCGGTGGAAGCGGTTGTAGGTTTTGGTAAGGCCTTCATTGTTGCCGATCATCAGGGCAGCGCGATAGTCGTAATATTCGTTGCCTGCCTGTTCGAACGCCTCGTTATCCTCGAAGTTGCGTGGAAAAGGGAAGGTTTCGAAGCAGTCTGTAGGCGTGTAGCGAAGGCGGTCTTCAAGGGACGAAGCCATGAAGCGCGCCCAGACTTCGTGAACTCGGCATTGCATTGCGCAAAAGCCAGCAAAGCTACGGAAGGCAAAGACAATTACGTAATGTGCATATATCCAATCTGCTGGAAGAAAGGCGAGCGCAAAATGGGAACTTACTTGCGAATGAGCAAGTACTCTATCGAACCCACGAATCGCGCTATAGAGTTCCGTTGCTGGTCGGGCGAACATCCACCAGCGCGAGGGATTCACGATTGACCCCTGGTTAAGCCGATCAGGTTTGACTTTCCGTTCAACGATTTCCAACAGATCGGGCCACTGCCTTGCGGCCTCCTCTGACATATCGCCGAAGTTAATTACGTACCGATGGTGGGCTTGCGTCGGACTATCGTTAATCTCCTCGCCACCGATGAATGGAAAAATCCGCATTGCATTCTTTGAATCCTTTGCAATTAGGCGCTCCATTTGCGAGATGGGATTCGCAATACCGCCGGAGTCGGTGTCATCGAAGGTGAAGCCCATTCCGAGCACCTTCGTTCCATTGAAGCTCTTCCGCACATTCTCTTGAAGCCGTGCGGGATCATCATTGCCTCCGGCATGAAAGAGATATGCGGTGATTTTCTCCACTCTATGTGATCCGAGCAAAAAGGGAACGGATATCTGCCCCTTTGAAACATGGACAACACTGACGGTCACTGCGGCCTCTCCCGGCCACTTCAACCGTTTGATAGCACGGAAGATCGTTCCGCCATGAGAGGTGATCCATCGGAGTCCGGTTGAACGGGTGTCACCCTGACCTATCGTATTGGTTGCTATAAGGCCAAAAGAACCCGTAGGTTCGAGTAAACTGAATGCCCGGCGGAAAAAATGCGCCGCCAGGTCAGAGTTCCCGTGCGTTTCCTTGTGAATGATTTTGAGCCAATCGAGGTAGCCGTTGCAGTTAGCTTGAACCAGAGTATTGCGCCCCGCGAAGGGCGGATTCCCGACGATCACATCGAAACCGGCGCGAGGCCGGAGGTGCTCGTCCAAATCGAACACCTCCGGGAACTCGATCTCCCAGTGGAACGGCACGACTGGCTTCTCCTGCTTGCGGAGCGCCCGCGCAACCCCACCGAGCCGTACGGCCGCTTCGACGTCACCGCTCGGGCGCAGGTACTCCTTCAGTTCCGACTCGTATTGCTCACGCGCATTCTCGCGTGCCGCCCACTTCTCGCCGGAGAAGAAAGCTGCCATGATAGCATCGCCAGCCATCCGCGCCAAACTGATGGCCTGATCGGCCATTTCGAGTTCCTGCGTAAGATGAGCATAGGGCGTATCGTCGCGGGCGTCCAGAATCCGTTTCCGATAGGCAGACGCGCGCGTGATCCGCTCCCGGAGATCTTTCTCCAGGAACGTCTGCATGGGCTTCGGCTCCCAATGAAATGCAGCGATCTGCCGCGCGCTGAGGCCCGCCAGCGAATCGCCGTGCCCCAGCGCGTGATTCAGGAACGTGAACTCGTGGTCGCGGGCCAGTGTCGCCAGCCAGAGGGACAACTTGGCAAGGTCGGTGGCCATCTCGTTCTTGTCCACACCGTATAGACAACGCTGTGCCACGATACGGCGCACATGCAGCAGTTCGTCTTCGTCCGGAGGCAGCGGCGGTGCTTCGTTGTGTACGTGCCAGGCGGCGACCAGGGCATCGCCCAATTGCCTGCACGCTTCCACCAGGAACGCGCCCGAACCCATGGCGGGGTCACACACTTTGAGCGCCAGGATCTGCTCGGGACGCGGCCGGTCGCCCAGTTTCTTCAGGACCGGCGCCAGCGCGGCCTCAACGATAGGTTGCGTCAGCGAGCGTGGCGTGTAGTGCGAACCGCTACGCCGCCGCTCGGGCGAAGGCTGAAAGATCATCGCGCCCGTCGGAACCGGATCAGGCGTGACGTTGCGGGCGATGCGCCGGTCAAGTGCGGCCATCAGCGCTTCAATAGTCACGGCCTCCTTGAGCGCGCGCTCGGCCTGGCCGGTGACCTTGTGGTCCGTGGTCTTGTTCAGCCATTCGTTCCGCTTGGCAGAAGGCACGCCAAGCAATTCAGACAGGTTGATGGTGACGGGAGCGCCGTTCCGCTTCTTCGGCTTGATCGCAATGGAAGGCCCCCCGGCGACGTGGAGCTCGAACCCCATCATGGCTTCGTACACGCTGCCGATCTGTTCCACATCCAGATTGCGGTAGCTGAGGCGCTCGCCCTCTAGCACCAGGAGCCGCTGAAGGACGCGATGGATGACGCCATCGGAGACACGCGGGATGCGGATGGCGTCGCCCGTGTGGGCGCGGCCTTCCAGGAACGGGTAGCGATTAGGGTCGAATAGGTAGCCGCGGCGGCCTGGAATCCTCATGCCACCGTGTTTGGCACCGCGCCAGATTAGGCGAAAGAGAGCGAGCAGACGCGCCCAGGCGCCATAGCGCGAGTCCATGGTGTCCGGATGGTGGGCGTCGTCTTCGCGCAAGCTTGCGAATAGGCCGGCAACGGAATAGTTGTTGACGAAGATGGGTTCGGAGGATAGAAGGCCGCGGTCCTCCGCATAGAGTACGAAGACCAGGCGCAATAGGACAGTAAGCAGGCCGGCGTATACCTGATTCGGGTCGGTGCGGAGCACATCTTCCAGGATGCCGTTCTGGTCGTGCGCTGCCTGGAAGCCGCGGAGAAGATCGAAGAGTGCCTCCATCACCTGACGAGAGAGCTTGGTAGAAACCGAATTCTGGTAGCGGCGGCTGGCGGCGAGCAGGGCGGGAAGACGCTGCCCAGTTGCGAGGCTGAACAGCCTTTCGCTGGAAAGCAGCATGTGTAGCGCGGCCAGCATTGGCCGACCGGCTACCTGCGCTATGTCGCCAATCTTGAAAGTGATATGACCGCTCGATTCGCCCTTCGGGGCATAGACCAATCGGATGGCCTGCGGGCTGATCAGAAGGCCTGCTGGAACGGCGCACTCGCGCAGCAGGCGTTCGAAACGCAACTGGGGCGCGGCGTTCCAGTGGCGCGGCTCAGCCGTGGGGTCCTGGTCGAAATCGGCGTGCGTTTCCAGAATCAGCAGGATAGGGGTGTCGCCATCGTTGACCACCCAGGTGGGCTGCAGGAGATCGTCAAAGCCGGGAAGCGGAATAGTGAAGCGATCTGGCGGCGGGGCTAGATCTTCCGGCTGCCAGCCCAGAACATCCGTAGCAAAGGCGGAGAAGTTCCTCAGTTCAGAGATTGGGTTGCCATCGGCGTCCTGCGGCAGGACTGCCAGAAACGCACGGTGCAGCGGCACGAAATTCCGGTTGATGGCCGCGCCGGCTTCGAGCAGTGCTGGGGTGGACACTACCACGCCGACTGGCTGTACGTATCCGATCCATTCCTGGTGCGAGTAGGCGGTGGAATCGTGCGCCATGTCAGTTGGTAACCGGCCAGAGATAGACGAGGCCTACCGGCTCGATGCGCCGCGCCCGCACTTCATAGACATCGCGGATGCGGGCGGGTTCGGTTTCCAGTTCTGTTTCGAGTTCTGCCAGGCGGCGGCCCCAATGTCTGCGGTTAGCTTCGAGCTGGCGAAGTTCATCATCGCGGAATGGCAACGCAGCTTGGCTTGATTTTTCCGCGGTGGCGCCGATGTGCTTCTGCTGCGATTCCAAAATCTCGCGCATCTGTTTGGATTCGTCCTCACCGCGCTTCGCGAGTTTGCGGATGGCATCCTCGGCGTACTCCTGGCCACGCCGCTCCAGGTGTGGGAAGAGCTCGGCGATGTCGCGCGCGACGGCGATCCGGAGGTTGGTGACAATAGTGGGCTGGATCGAATTGGCGCCGCCAATTAGTGAATGGTCCAACAGTTCCAGCGTCTTCAGTTCCGCTTCCCGAGCATACGGCGTCAGCGGGGATTTTCGAATGGCCGGATCGATCCAGCGGGCGGTTACCGGGATGATTTCTTCATGTAGGCGGGCAGCGCCCGGTCCGTAGAGCGCCAATCGCCCAAGCAACAGCACACGCGGGATGGCGTCCTGAGTCTGCGCCAGGCAGGCCCGCGACAAGTCATCATGGACGAACCCCTGGGAGAGAAAGCGCCCTAACAGGCGTTGTACCACGCGTTGCTCCAGGTGAAGCTGGACGACGGAGTCGGTAACGACGCCTGGATCGTGAAAGACCACGGGGCGAATCGGCGACGTGCGGCGCCATTCGTAGAACCTTTGCTCGCGCGGCCGTGGCACGCGGAGGCTGTCCATAGTTTCGGCCCAGGAAGCCTGCGAGTCATCGAGCTTTGGAAGAATGTAACGCCCATCGCCGACAGCTTTGAGCGGCTCGGCGTGGAGCAGTTCCAGGGCGCAGGAGATGGCGGAGCGGAAGTGCTCGTCATCGAGACCAACCTCGCGCTGCGAGCGTTCCATCATAGTGCGGAGCTGGTCGATGGATTCGCGCAGCTCGTTCTGGCGCTGGCGAGCGGATTCCAGATCCTCGGCGAGCGAGAGCCGCTGCTCGGGATCGATATGAACCGTCTCGATTTCGTCGCGCAGCCGGTCCAGATCCTTGCGCCGGATGCCATGCATGAGCAGTTCCTCCAGCTCGACATCAATAACTTGAGAGAGGCTGCCCAACTCATCACGGATGGTCTCGGTCTTGCGGATGACGGTTTCCAGGATGCGATCTTCGGGCCGATGTTTGTACACGAAGTAATAGCAGAAGACATCGGCCGCGGGCTGTAGCTTGCGGTCTATGCGCCCGTTGCGCTGTGCTCCATGCGGCTGGGGTTCCAGGGGATATCAAAGTGGACAAGCTGATTGCAGTGAGCCTGGAGGTTGAGACCTTCGCGGGCGGCATCAGTGGCGATGAGGATGCGGACGGGATGATCGTCGGGATCGGCGTTGAAGGCGCGCTTGATGTCCTCGCGTTCATCGTTGGGCGTGGAGCCTCGGTAGATCGCGACGCGGTCGAGAGCACGGTCGGTGTCAGCGATCGCCGCCCGAAGCTGCTGCTCCAGATAGCGCAGAGTGTCTTCGTATTCGGTAAAGATGATGATGCGCGTGCGGTTCCATTGGCCACCTGGACACATGTGGGTTGCGATCCAATTGGTGAGGTAGGCGATTCGGGCATCGGGCAAACGGCGGCTGGCTTCGGCCAGGTCTGTCATCTGTTGGAGCAGGCGATCCTCGTCTGAGTGCGCAAGGGGCGCCTGGGCGGCGGCTGTGGCGGATTCCACTTGCGCATCGGTTTCTGCAGCGAGTTCGGCCTCACCCAGGGTGGCACGGTCATCGTCGGCGCCTACGCAGCCGAGTAGCAGGTCTAGGTTCGCGTTTCTGTCCTTTACCGTAGCGGTCTGACGTTGCTTCTCGACGGTCCGCCGGTGGACCTTGAGTGTCTTGGCGAAGGCTTCGACAGAGGAGAAGAGACGTTGCTGCAAATGGCACAACAGGAGGCCGGACGCTGCCTGCACACGCTTCGATTCGCCGCCGAGGCGTTGCTCCCGCGCTTCTTGGTATTCGCTGAGCAGCGAAGCAAGCTGGAGTTCGGGCGTTTCGGACGGTAGGTTAGGAAGCGTTACCTGTACTACGTTGCGTTTAGGAAAGCCGCCCTGGATTTTCCGCAAGTCTTCCTTGATGCGACGGACCATCACGTCATCGCGATTCTGTTTCGTGACCTTGACACCGCGGCAGAAGCGCTGCGGATCGAGGATTTCGAGCAGCGCCGAGAAGCTGTTGGAGTGGCCGTTGTGCGGCGTCGCGGAAAGGAAGAGCCGATGCTCGAAGCGATAAGCCAGAGATCGGACCGCGTGTGTAATCTGGGAATCGATGGCGTACTTCTGCCCGCTCGACGGTGCGGCATGGTGCGCTTCGTCCAGAATGAGTAGCGTACCGGGACGGAAGTCGCCCAGCCAATCACGCAGGCCAGCGGTATAAGCTTCGTCGATGAGGAGCCGGTGGGAGATGAGGAAACGGGAGTGGGTGTTCCAGGGGTTGACGCTGAATCCGCGCTCGCGCCGGACGCGTTGGACATAGTCCTTATCCAGAATTTCGAACTGCAGGCCGAACCGATTGGTGAGTTCCTCCTGCCATTGCAGCAGCATCGAGGGAGGGCAGCTAACGACGATCTCGCGCACCTTCTTGCGCAACAGCAACTCCCGGGCGATCAGGCCGGCCTCAATGGTTTTGCCCAGGCCGACGTCGTCGGCGATGAATAGATTGACACGGGGCAGGCGGAGCGCCTTACGAAGTGGTTCGAGCTGGTAGGGATCGAGGCGAATGCCGGCGCGGAACGGCGATTGCAGCAACCGCGGGTCGGTGGAGGTGACGCAGTTCCAGCGCAAGGTATTCAGATAGGCAGCAAACCGCTGCGGAGGATCGAACCCGCGTTCGGCCAGCCGCCCCCAGTTCTCACCGCTGCGGATCTCGGCATCAAGTTCGTGTTCCCAAAGCACGTCGAGCGCCTGGCCCTGGTCATCGTCATCCACGCATGACAGGCTCACCAGCGTGGCGTCGCCGGGATTCGGCGGCGGCTGCACCTGCTCAACAAGGTACAGGCGTTGGCGAACGTGGACGATGGCGCCCGGCTCGGGTACCTGGCGGTCAGATAAAGGAACGGTTGCGATCACGGTTGAGATTCCGCACTGTTCAGGATAACTCGCTGCTCTCGTCACTGCAGTCTGGGCTTGGTCCTTGTCAGAGACGACGGCCGTGCTAACAGCCCAGGCACACGGAAAACAACTATGTAGCGAGGCTGCGATGCCGCGGGAGGAATGTACTGTTCAAGCCAAAAATTCTCTTCCAAGTGAGGCGGAGGACCCGATTGGCGAGTAAGATCAAGCACTCCCAGGAAGCCCAAGCGGACATTAGTTGCCTGATAGGCAGCAGACTGCAACAGATGCTTCCGGAGGTGATCTGGACTCGAATCGGTCATTTCCTTCTTCAATTCCAGCACAAATCGGTATCCACCCAGCGAGACGTACACGTCGGTTCTGCCGGCAGCTATGCCCGGAACCTCAGTCCGAACATCGGCCTTCAGAAAATTGCCGGCAAGAAATTGCCACAGATCAGTTTGCAGATCTGATTCCTTGGCGTCCGCACGAAAACGATACGCGCCTCGTTGGCCCAGTTCCTTAGCGCTCGCATCGAGCCTGCTCCGACAAAATAGGATTACGTGCAGAAGTAGATCGTCGAAATCAGCTCTGACTTCTTCGCCGTAGTGATCGCACAGCACCAATCCTTCGGTCAATGTAGCGAAGATTCGCTGGACAACGGAATCACCTGTCCAATCAGTGACCATCCGTCGATCGTTCAATGCGGTCTCAAGTTGCGCCTGAATATTAACTGGAAGGGGCACTTCCTCTTGCCCGACAACGCTCGTGAGCAGCGGGTCCCGGTTATTGTCGCCGGCTGACGGCTCCGCTCCGTCTCTTGCCCTCGCCGCTATCTGCTTGCGCAGGCAGACAGCGGTCTCCTTCTGCACTGTGAGCCACGAAGGATCGGAAATTAAGTCGTCAAGGTGGGCCAGTAGTCCTTTATGGCGGAGAAACGCCGATTCGATTGACGGCGAAACCAGGGCCGTCCATCCTTGTGCAGTTCCGATGGTGCGCTCAGCGTCGTAGACCGAAAGCACGTGGTCCATGATTTCGTACGCATTCAACCAACTATCGCGATTGAGCGCACCGGCGACAACCTGGGCTGATCGAGCCAGCCGGAGCCACTGGAGATCACGGTCCAGGCGCGGACGAAGCCACTCCCGCAACTCTGGTCTATAGAGCCACACGCCTCGACGACGGATTGTCCGTTCAAGTTCGTTGGTTAGTGATGTTATCTCGCCCGGACGGGATCCGCGAGCCAACTCGCGAATGAGGTCGATTACGCATCGATATGCACGGGCATCGTCGCGATCCTCTGAAAGCTGGATGCACCTTACGAGATGGACTCTCGCAGACTCGAGTTGTTCGAGGGCGCTAGTCAACTCACTCTTCTCCAGAGCGCGGGACAACCAGATCAAGCCGAGCTCGAATGAAGCCTCCTCCTCGGCATCAGGGTCCGTCAGCAGACGCTCAAGCGTATCTGCAAGATCCTGTTCACGCCAGATGTGGTATGCAGCTCCAGCGAGTTTGGCTGCGTGCGGCGCGAACAGAGTAGGTTCATCAGCATCTACTTCGCTCAGTAGGGCGATCGCTCGATGACGGGTAATTGCTCCTGTCAACGCAAGCCTGAATAGGCCTTCGAGGCAATAAGCCGCGATTAAGGCGCCATTCGCGTTTCGTCGTTGCTCAACTCTGTGGTGGAGAATCTTCTTCAGTTCCTGGCTAGTCTGCTTTATCAATTCGGGAAACGTCAATAGGAGATCAAGCCCCTCACGTAAGCTGGCGGCATCCATGTTGTCTGAAAATGCTTGGGGTAGAAGCGGTGGCAGGAGACCAGTTGAATCTTCCGCAGCCAACTCCACCAACACGTCCAGCATGGGAGCGTTCTTCAACCGAACCCATTCAGCTGCTACCACCGCACTGCCGCCAAGGTCGGCAAGAGTCGGACTTTTCCCAGCCGCAATGAAATCGAGAATCGAGTCGAGGATCGTCACACCGTCCTCCCGCTGTACTGGCAGCGCGGCACGGTTCACCACAAAAAGCCATTGGGTGGAGCAATTCGGCAGTGATCTGGAGCCAATGCGGCTTCTAGCGCATTCACGTTCGCTGTTGCCACAAGGATCTGCAGGTCCGGAAGCTCTCTTCCGATCGCGCATAGCTCGGCGAGCAGGCTTGCCAAGTCATGGTCACTCGTTTCCTCCGCCCCGGGCGAATCGATAAGAAGTAGCCCAGGATGTCGCCCGATCCCGCGCTGTTGTCCGATTCGAAGCAGCGCGATGACCGTGGCAATTCTAAGTCGCAAACGCTCACCAGCGGTCAGTTTGCTGAACGAGGTGGACTGTCCACCCTTCCGCAGCCTCATGATAGCTCGCGTATCCAGGTCGATCTCCTCCAATTCCCTGATTCCGAATCTCTGACCAAGCGCAAGAATTTCCCGGTTTAGCGTACCGAATAAATCCCCGCGCACTTCCTCAAATCGCTTCTTCGCTTCCTCAGAGGCGGTCTTCACAATCACGGCGTCTATCGAAGGCGCTGGTACCTCGACGGTAATCCTGCGCTCCGCGAGCGCTCCCTCCAGGCGTGCGACCTCTAGCTCAAGCCGCCTTCGATCGTTCTGACCACTGAAACGGACAATTCCATCAAGTTCCTCTTGCGCCGCAGCGAGTTCACTGGCAAGCACCGCTCTCCGGCCTGCGAGTTCTTCTTCAAGTTCCGCTGCTCTCCGAGCTGCTACTCGAGACGCTTCCGAACGACTCTGAGCTGATTCGATCTGAAGACTGGCTGCCTCCATGCGATCATTTGACACAGGCTCCGAGCAAACGGCACAAAGGAGAGAAGTACTTTCCCGTTTTCGCCGCTCTGCGCTGATCGAGATTTCGCATCGGGGACAGCAACTGGGGCTCAATCCATTGAAGAAACGCTCCGCAATAATATCCTCACGTAACGACCGGAGATCCTGTTCATCTTGATCCGCGCCAACTTGAAGCCTTGCGGCTTGCTCCGTCGAGCGCTGCAACTGTGAGTCCAATTCGGCAACGCGCCGTGAAAGCTGAGAAACCTTCTTCCCAAGGGTAACAATTTGCTTGCCCGTTTCGATATACTCTGGCGCCGCTCTCAACTGTTGTTTTGCGTCTTCAAGTTCATTCGTTATCCGAAGAACCGCCTGTTCTTGTTGGGAACGCGTTGCAGTGGCCGTTCGGGAAGCTGCTTGAGCCTCACCCGCGAGTTCCTTCTCAGCAGTCGCAGCCTGCATGACACTAAGCGCCCACGGCATTCCGACGAACATCTGCAGCATCCGTCCTGGCAAGCCTCCGAAAACAACGTCTCCCAACAATAGATTGTGTTCACCCCCAAGGAACATGGCCCCGGACAAAGCCGTCCAGCCATGCAGTACGCTCTGACCGTCATCGCCCACAACCTGGCGGGCAGGAATTGGCTCAAGATCAAGAGTGTCCATCCAGAACCGGGACATTGCAGCTGAGAAACCATCGGTTGACGTGAAGGTATCAATTACCTCGGCGTGATTCCCTTTGTAACAGGTGAGCTTTCCGGCAGGAGTTTTATCCTTTACGGCAAAGGAAATCTCGTACTCTTGATTGGATATTAGGAATCCGAGTAGAACCTCTTCCAGCCAACCCTGTACATCGTCCTGAAGGCCCCGTGGCTCACCTCTGATGCACCAAAGAATTACCTCCAAAACCGACGACTTCCCGACGAGGTTGTCGTGACTACCAATGCCCCAAATGCCAGGGACGAGATTGTTCCAATCGAAATGAAATGGTCCAGTTGCCGGCCCGCTCTTTTGGCCCCGGAAGCTTATATGTTGGAGTGTAACCGTCCGCGGTGGCTGGTATCCGCGGTCCGGTCTGATGCCGCGCCGGCGTAGAACCGCGCTTGTGACGGAGATGCTCGATCCGGTACTGGCGGCAATTGCTTCTTCCCATCCGATACTCAACGCACGTCTCCTCTTAAACGCTCCAACTTCTCACGTACACGATCAGTTATGGGTGTGATGACCTTTCCAATTTCAGTCTCGGCATACCTCGCTTGCAGGTACTGGCGGTCCTTCAGCGCACGCCCTCCCGCTTCACCCGCGACCTGAACAACGAGGGCGGCCCTTGTTGCGTACCACTTCAGCTCATCAGCCATGGATGACAACGCTTCCGCCGCCAGCTGACCCTTCGTCGTCAAAAGATAGAGATGCTCGCGTATCCTTTGTCCTGGAATACCCTCCCGTACCACTCGAACTAGGTCATAAGCCCGAAGTAGGGCCAACGCATCATCAAGTGGTTCGAATGCCCCGAATAGGTAACGGACCATTGGAAAGCGGCGAATATCAGGTTCGCGTGATTCGAGGATTTCAGATACGGTCGCAAGAAACCTCTGATCGGCGGTTTGCTCAAATTCTCTCAGCAGCTCATTCGCTAGATAGTCCGGGTTCCGCATCCAAAAATCCAGCGCTTGCAACCTGGACTCTGAACGGAGCACGCCAACGATTTCGGCTCCCCAGCTTTCGTCGCGTACCTTCTCAACACCCGCAACAATCACGGCGAGCAGGCGCACCGCACTCTGCCGTTGGCTGGCACGCGGGATCGAAACGATCTGAGTTTCAGCCGCCACCGTTTTACCCAAGATTACCCGGCGCAAGCCGGAAACGTCGCATACCGCAGGCTCCCCGCAGACCGTTTTGCGCCTGCACGCCAGTCAAAACCCCTACTCCCCTAGAATCTTCTCCGTTCATGCATCTTAGCGAAGAATGTGAGCTTTCGGCAATTGACCAAGTGCGCGACATGAAAATGATGGATTGTGGATCTTCTTTTGTTGGGCCCAATTCCCCGCGAGAGCGGCATGATGCTTCAGTGCCAGGCTATCAATCGATACCTCGGTGGAACTTCGTTTGGGGATTTGGAGCAGCAAGTGTGATCCGGAATCGCTGCTGGGACCGGCTAGATCATCGAGAACATGCAGGCGAGGGCTCTTAGCCGCAGGTACTTCTTCGTCCCGGATGGACACACCCGCAGTTGAGGCGCATGCGGCCCGTCGGCAGCGTGTCGACCCGCCCAGCTTTGGGCTGCGCCAAACACACCCGCTCCCCGCACAGCCACCGTCGCATTCAATTCAACGAGCCGGCTCCCCGAAGCATAAGGGGTTTTCAGCAAAGCGCTCTAAAACTTCTCTTGTGGCGCGGAGCCGCCCGCTTTTGGCGGGCGTGGAAGGGAACCGGCCAACCCCGGAACCCATCCCGGCTTGCCGGCCAAAGGGGGAGACGGGAAAGGGGGGATTCAAAGTTTGCTTGCGCATAACACGGAGGATTCAGCTCGGCCCAACTCCGCCGGTAGCGCTTCGCGTCCACTCAAAAGCCGGAATTCACTATTTTTTGTCAATTCCGCGTCCCGGACGGCCTCTGCCGTTTCCTTAATAGTTGACGGAGCTTGCATTCCATTTTGTGGACGAGGAGGCAAAATGCAGAATTCCCATGATTTTCAACGCGATCTGTCAGCCGAGTCGATTGACGCGGTCGGCGGCGAACTGTTAGCAGGATCAGGCTTTGAGACCGAGAAGCCCGAGCCGGGCTTCGTTGCCGCGGAATTGAGAGGGGAGGACTAACGACCATGGCGGCTTTAACTTCCCCGCTCACCGAACATCCGCACGCAGACAAACCGGCCCTTCGCGATTTTCGCCAGGAGGTAACCGACAACATTATAGGAATGCTGGAGCGCGGCGTCGCTCCCTGGCAGAAACCTTGGGAGCCGGGAGCCGGTTCGCTCGGCATCCCGTTCAATCCAACCAGCGAGAGGGTATACCGAGGCGGCAACGCGATTCATTTGATGGCCACCGGGCTACAGCGCGGCTACGAAGACTCACGCTGGATGACCTACAAGCAGGCCTCCGATAACGGATGGCAGGTCCGCCGTGGCGAAAAAGGCACCCAGATCGAATACTGGGAAGTCAAAGATGGTTCGGACAATACGCGGCCATCCCGGCCGGACGGCGGCAGAGATGGGAGCGCGGCTAACGGTAGCAACTCGGATTCTGAGAAATCGCGGCTCATCCACCGCGTGTACACGGTCTTCAACGCCCAGCAAATCGAGCGAATTCCGCCGCACACACCCACCCAACACAGCACCTTCGAAGCCGTCCAGGCCGGCGAGCAGATCCTGACGAACTCGGGCGCGAACATAACGCACGACCAGGCGGATCGCGCCTTCTACAGCCGCTCTCAGGACAGCATCCACTTGCCACCGAAGGACGCCTTCAAAGACGCGGCGGCATATTACGGCACCGCACTGCATGAGTTGGCGCACTGGACTGGTCATCCGTCGCGGCTCGACCGCTCCACGCTCACCGAGTCCTATCGTTTCGGCGATGCGAACTATGCGAAGGAGGAGCTGCGCGCGGAGCTTGCCAGCGTGTTTCTTGCCGCGCAGCGTGGCATACCGCATGATCCCGAGCAGCACGCCGCTTACGTCAACTCCTGGATTGGAGCGCTCAAGCGCGATAAAAACGAAATCTTCCGTGCGGCTCACGACGCATCCGTCGCCACGGATTTCATTCTCGCGTTGGAGCGAGACAAATCCATCGGCGAGGAGGAACTGGCCGGCGGACCGGTTCTCACCTCCGGAGCCTCCGGTACTTCGCCGGCCCCGATCATGGAGCAGGAGACGGAGGAACTCCATCGCGACCGAGAGCGGGTCGAAGACAAAGAGACGGACGCAGCCCTGAGCGCCGCAGACGTCGGGATTACGGATGCGGCTGACAACACTAACGAGCGCTCGGCCCCGGCGCGCGAGTCCACGGAGTATGCCGCGCGATACGAACCAGGCAGCGGCACCGTCAACGTCCACGCAAAACAGACGGCGACGGACCGACGGAGCACCGTGGGCGCGTTAAGTGGCGACTCGCTCACGGAGGCCAAGTCGATCACCGCGAAGGTGCTCGGGGATTCCGCAAAAACGCTCGCCGCGCAGACCGAGAGCGGCGCTTATCGCGGTCCCATCATTGGTGAGACGGAGCATTACGTCATCCAGCGCCAATCCGCCAGCACCGGCATCGCTCACCCCAAGGATCTGCTCGACCGGCGACCGGAGGTCGGCGAGAGTGTGCGCATCAACTACTCGGATGCCAAGGGCGTGGTCCGCGAATTCCGCGAGCGTGCCAAGGCGCAGGACCGGAGCCGATGAGGAGACGCGACCATGGGGAAAAAACAGCCGAAACTCTACCGTGTTCCTCGCAAACCTGGATATCTCGGCGGCTATAACTGGCGCGCGACAGCGCTCGGATGCCTTCTGCTCGTTGTCGTGAACTTCATNNGGCATCTACCAGCCGTTCTCGTGGATTGCTTGGGGGTGGCGCTATTCCACGTCCCAAGACGAACGGATTCGACGGCCTTTCTTCGAGGGCGAAATGATCGTCTTCGTCGGCAGTTTACTCTGTGTCGGCATCTTCTTCGTTCTCGCCAGCCGTCGCGCGCGCCAGCTCACGGAGAATGCGGAGGATCTCCATGGCTCCGCGCGATGGGCTGACGAGGTCGATGTGCGCGGTACCGGGCTGCTCACCACAAGGCACGGCGTCTACGTCGGCGGGTGGCGCCCGGAGGGCGGACACCGATTGAATTACCTCCGCCACAATGGTCCCGAACACATTCTGGCCTTCGCGCCAACGCGGAGCGGCAAAGGCGTCGGTCTTGTGATCCCGTCTCTGCTTGCTTGGGAAGAAAGCGCCGTGATCTATGACATCAAGGGTGAGAACTGGGCGAAAACAGCGGGTTTCCGCTGCCAGCAGGGCCACTTCTGCTTCAAGTTTTCGCCTGTTGAAGAGCAGGCCAGCTCACGATTCAATCCACTAAGCGAGGTGCGGCTGTTTACTCCGCGTGATGTTAGCGACGCTCAGAATATCGCCAACATGATCGTCCGTACCGGCGAGGATAGTCCGCAGGAACGCTATTGGCAGGATGCCGCGGCGTCCATCACGACGGGAATGATCCTGCACGTGTGCTACGCTGCCGCGCTTGAAGGCCGCGTTGCGTGCCTCGCCGATCTGTCGCACGGGTTCACCCGACCTGGTTCTAGTTTTCGCGAGACCCTCGCCGACCTGCTGAACTTTGAGCACGACCCCGGACGTGCGCACGACTGGCGCATGCCTAACGGAGATCCAACCCTCACCCATCCTGTGGTTCGCGAGAAGGTGCAGGAAATGCTCGACAAGGAAGACCGGGATTTCGGCGGCGTCCTCTCCACCGCGAAAACCGCCCTCACGCTCTACAGCGATCCTCTCGTGGCGCAGAACACCTCGGCAAGCGACTTCACCATCGAGGATCTGGTAAATCACGAGTGCCCGGTGTCGCTGTACCTCGTGGTCCCGCCCTCGGACAAGATCCGCCTTCGCCCGCTCATTCGGTTGATGTTCACCATGACAGTGAACCGGCTTACCGAAAAGATGGTCTTCCAGGGCGCCGAGCAAAAGCGGAATAAGCATCGCCTGCTATTGCTCATTGACGAATTTCCGTCGCTGAATCGCATGGAAGTATTCGCCGACGCGCTTTCCTACATGGCGGGCTATGGATTGAAAGCATATCTCATCACGCAGGACATCCGGCAGATCGTCGATGCCTACGGCAACAACGAGAGCATCGTTTCCAACTGCCATGTGCGCATTGCGTTCGCGCCAAACCAGTTCGAAACCGCTGAACTGCTGAGCAAAATGACGGGTACCACCACGGTGCAGAAGGCGAGCTACAACTTCAGCGGTTCCCGGCTTTCTCCGGTGATGGAGCACATCAACGCCAGCGTGGATCACATCGAGCGTCCCCTGATGACGCCGGATGAAGTACTTCGCTTGAAACCCCCACAAAAGCGCGGCGACGGCCCGCAGGAGCGCATCGTCGCGCCGGGCCAGATGCTCATTTTCGTCAGCGGCCATCATCCCATCCTTGGCACCCAGATGCTTTACTTCCTGGACCCGCTGCTGAATTCGCGCGCCGAACTGGCTCCGCCGACCGAGTTCCTCACCTTGGAGGACGGCCAGCCCGTTCCGCAACTTCCGCTGAATCGGACTCGCAACGTCATCAGCAAGCCCGAGCTTGTAACTTCCTCCCAGGCCATATCAAGCGATGCGCTGCACTCCGGCTCGGAGGACGGCTTCGTGGAAGAACTTCACATTGAAAACGAGACTGAATAAAATGCTGTCGGTTTACCCATCGCCAGCATGTCGCGTGAGAGCTATTCGGGGCCGATTTGGAACCATCTGACGGCCGAGACTGCAGGATGGCTGGAGTGACACTATGCAGAAAAATCGAATAGAGGCCGCGGGCTCAGTGGTCGACCACGAGTCTAACTCGACCACCCAGTACGTGTATCGTTACGCCGTTGTAGCAGGCCGGGACATCTGGAAGTGGCAGCAAAAGGGGACATTCGTGTGGGCTGCCGCTAACACAGAGCGTGAAGCCATTGATCAAATAAAGGAGGACGCCGCAAAACGTGGTTCAGCACCGTCGATTAGCGACATCAGCCTATTCAGGCCAAGGCCAGAACAGCTCTTGGAGATTCCGGAAGCCAGCCAGCGAGTTCGAGAAACCGCCACGCGAGATGCGGTGAACCCCGCGTGCGCAGTCGCGACCAACGCAAAGGGCACGTCGGTACGAATCGTCGAAGCAGATACAGGAAGCGGCGTTTACCGGGGAGCAGTCATAGGCGAAACAGAGCATTATGTTCTGCAGCGGCAATCGATGCGGACTGCCGTTCTACACCCAAAGCAGTTGCTGGACCGGCAACCAAAGACCGGCGAGAATGTCTCGATCAATTATTCGAACGCAAGGGGACTGGTTCGGCAGGCGCGGGGTCCAGCAAAGGCGCAGGAGTTGGGCCGATGATCGCTCAACCTTCGATGAGAAGCACTCATACCATCGATCAGCAGATCGTCGCGACACTGCTCAAATATGAGGCGTCACCGGCCAACGTCACCACCGGTGGCAGGACTTAACACTTCCGTCCGGGCGGCCAGGAGCCATCCGATGGCCGCACAGGTTTGGACGCATAACCTGGCCAAAACGGCCATCGGGTGGGTGGAGTGACAGATGCAGAGAAACCGTCTCGAAGTCGTCGGCTATTTGGCTACCAAGCCTGCCACTCGATTTCTTCCTTCCGGAACTTCCGTCGCCAACGTCCGCCTTGGCGAGAGCTATAGATACCAGGACCCGGATGGCAAACCGCAACAACACACCAACTGGCACAACCTCTCTTTCTACGGCGATTTGTCGCGCGTTGCCATGACCTTCGACAAGGGCGACAACATTTTCGTCGAGGGCACCATTGAGCAGCGCCAGTTCACCCCAAAAGGCGACGGTGTGCAACGGATTGTCCATGAAGTTGTCGTCCGGAACTGCCACCTCATTGCCCCACCGCGGGGAACGACCGCGAAGGACACCGTAGCAGCGGGTCCCGAGGAGGCTACCATCCCGGATCTTCAGAAAGGAGCAATCGATCATGAGGGCTGGCCTGTTGGGTAGGCTCAGGGACACTCGCTTCGCGGTGATCCGGCGTCTCTCCCTGGTTGCCATTGGCGTCTCTATCGGGGCGTTTCAACTCTGTGGTCTCCTCGGACTCCGCATCAATACGTCGCCATCATTGCCGATGGGTTTGTATATGACCACCGCCGACAGCAACGCGAATCTGGTTGAGTTCTGTCCGGTCGAACCGTTCGCCACGCTGGCTATCGTCCGCGGCTACCGCGATTCTGGTACTTGCCGGGACGGCGCGGCCCCTCTGTTGAAACCGGTCGTCGCCAAGTCCGGCGACGTGGTCGAACTCTCCGCACACGGAATCTCCGTGAATGGAGCGCTTCTCTCCAACACGGCCCCGATCTCGAAGGACACCAAAGGCCGGCCTCTCGAACCGTGGCCCTTCGGCCGCTACGTCGTAGCCTCCGGCACTGTCTGGGTGGCGTCCTCTTATCATCCGCGCAGCTTTGACAGCCGTTACTTTGGCCCGATTTCGACTGCGGGCATTCGAGAACGGCTGAAAGGATTACTAACGTTATGAACACTTGCTTTAGAGATCGCCTTTCGTCGTGCTCCGCGATTGCGATGGGATTGGGAGTATCGACAGGCTATCCCCTGGGCATTATCGCGGCGGCGGGAATGCCATTCGCGTGTTTCACGGCGGGAACGCGCAAAGGTGCTTTCAAAGCCGTGTTTGGCTATTACGTTGCCGCCCTTTGGCCAATGCTCCCCGGCTTGGATCGGTACATCGGGCAGTCTACGACTCTTCTAATCCCTCTGGCGATTTGGGCCTTCACCGCAATCCTGCTCTCGACGCCATGGACCATTGCGTGGACATCTGATCGTTCACAACTTTTGTGGCGAGCACCGCTCGCGCTCCTGGCAACCGTCATCCCTCCGCTCGGGATCATCGGCCTTGCCTCGCCCCTCACAGCCGCGGGCTACCTTTTTCCGGGAACGGGTTGGACCGGCCTCGCGGCAGTCGCACTTCTACCAGGGATTTTCCTTTCGACGCCGCCTTTGGGCTCACGCCGACGTTCCGTTGTTCTGAGTATCGCAATCGGTCTCTGCATAGGGTTCTCCATCGAAGGTCGTTCCTTCCCTCCGGACGATGCCAAGCCGCCTAGCGGATGGCTTGCGGTCAACACTCATTTCGGCGATGTCTCCCAGCCTTTCCGGGACTTCCCCGCAGCACAGTTTATCCAACAGAAAGTCGCTGAGACTTCGGCGCGTGTTCTCATTTTTCCGGAGTCTGTTGTCCCCCGGTGGTCCGAAGTAACCGAGGCGTTCTGGCGCCAATCGCTTGATCGGTGCCGAACGCGCGGCCAAATACTCGTCATCGGAGCGGGGCTACCGGCCAAGGCTGGACTCTCAAAAGACGACCGCGTAAGACTGAACGACTTGCGGTCGTACGACTTTGGGGCCGCAATTGATGCTCTTAACAGGATGGATACGCCGCGAGCGATCCAGGGGAATGCTTTTTCGAACGACCTGATCAAATCGCTCCCAGAACCCATCGACAACACGATGCTGATTGTCGGCGCCGAGTCGGCGACGTTTTACCAGCGGGTACCGGTTCCGGTCGGAATGTGGCGACCTTTCAGCCGGAACAGCGTTCCGCTTCGTCTTGACGCTCCCGGTGTTCTCGCAATCGATCATCAACGCGCCGCAGTGCTGATTTGTTATGAACAGATGCTCACCTTCCCGATCCTCGTGTCAATGCTGCAGCATCCGACTGTCATCGTCGGAATCAGCAATACCTTCTGGGTTGCCGGCACGCCCATTCCCCGGTATCAGGCCACCGCGGTGCGAGGCTGGGCTAGGCTCTTTCACCTCCACTATTTCTTGGCGGTCAACTCCTGAGCACGACATCAATGGTCACAAAGTCACGAACTGGCAATCACTCCACTGGCAGCCAATCCACCACCAGCAATCAACTCAGTCTATTTTCCGAGATAACCGACGCCGAACTCGGCGATAATCTAATCGAGGAGTCTATCGATGCTCGAAACGGCTACGCTCACGCCACTGGGACACCAGATCCTGAAACACTGGAAACGCTACCGACCGATGATGGTCGAAAAATTGGAGCACGGGAATCAGCTTCAGCAGGCGATCTTCGCGGCGCAGGAATTGACGGGGAACCTGCTATACGAGTTGACGGTAGTTCAGAAGATGGACTACCAGCCGGCGTGGGAGATCGCGACGAGGGAATGGGCGTTCCTCCCGGACGAGGAAGACCAGCCTCAGTTATCGTTCGATCCAGCGAACCTCGACCCGCACCAACCCTTACCCGCGATCTCCGCATAACCGGCGCTCACGCCATCGGCGAGGGCAGCCTGAAGCAAAAAGCCCAAGCCAATCTTGCAGCCATCCGGACACTTAAGACCTTAGAAAGCGAAGACCGCGCGGCAACGCCAGATGAAAAGGCACTGCTCGTCAAGTACACCGGATGGGGCGCGATGCCGAATGCCTTCGCTCCTCAGCAGCCTCGAGATTGGCAAAGCGTCGCAGACGAACTGAGCGAACTACTGACCGCGGAGGAGTACGCGTCGGCTCGCGCGTCCACGCCAAACGCGCACTACACATCTCCCGAAGTCGTTCAGGCGATCTGGCAGGCGATGGAGCGGTTCGGACTCCAGCCTGGCGCACACGTTCTCGAACCGTCGATGGGCGTCGGTCACTTCTTTGGTTTGATGCCCGAGAGTCTGCACCCCGGCACGAGGCGCACCGGCGTGGAGCTTGATTCCGTTACGGCTCGCATCGCCGCCAAACTCTACCCGGATTCGAGCGTTCATGCGAAGGCATTCGAAGACACGCCGCTTCCTAAGGATTTCTTTGATGCCGCTGTCGGAAACATACCTTTTGGCAACTATCCGGTTTACGATCCGGCATACCGCCGCAGTCCGCAGTTGACCCGATCCATTCACGACTACTTCCTGACAAAGACCCTTGACGTTGTCCGGCCAGGAGGCGTAATCGCGCTGATTACCAGCCGCTACACCATGGACAAAGAGGATTCCACAGTTCGACGCCATCTGTCGGACGGAGCGATCTTCTTGGGCGCCCTGCGCCTGCCTAACACCGCATTCAAGGCGAACGCGGGAACCGAGGTGACCACCGATATTCTATTCCTCCAAAAGCGGTCACCGGAAACGCCGGGGCGCGGCGAACGTTGGATTGAACTGCGTTCCATCGAGACCGGAGATGGCCCGGTGCAGATTAACGAGTACTTCGCTCGTAACCCGGAGATGATGCTGGGTCGGATGGGATTGGAATCGGTGCAGTATGGTACAGCTCCGGCTCTGATCGGAAACCTGGAGCCAGACGATTTAGCAAAGGCGATTTCACTTCTTCCCGCCGGCGTGTACAAAACCAGGGACAGCCACGGTCCGGTGTTGCGCGGGCACGCCGATCAGGTTCCCGCCCTTGGCGAAGTTAAGGAGGGCGGCCTGGCCGACCGCGATGGCCGCATCGTCGTTCGCCGCGGCGACGCGTTCGAGGCGCTTACGCTTCCATCTTCCGTATCCGCAAGGATTCGCGGAATGCTTTGGGTCCGTGACGCGGTGCGTGATGTGTTCCGCACGCAGCTTGCCGATGCTCCCGACGAAACCATCGTCGAGGCCCGCCGCCATCTCAACCGAACATACGATTTCTTCACTGCCCGCTTTGGGCCTCTCAACGTGAAGGAGAACGTGAAAGCTTTCGCGGGCGATCCAGACCATCCCCTTCTGCTCTCGCTTGAAGAATTTAACCCGGAGACAAAGCGGGCGACCAAAGCGGCGATCTTTGAACGGCGCACATTGGAGCGTTATCGCCCGGTGGAGCGGGTCGAAACCGCGTCCGAAGCGTTGCTCGTATCGCTCAACGAGACCGGCCAGATCAGTTGGCCGCGCATGAAATCGCTTACCGGGCGTGACGCTTCTGAGTTACAGGACGAACTTGGATCGCTCGCCTACCAAAATCCCGAGGGTGGGGCCTGGGAGACCGCCGACCGCTACCTCAGCGGCAACGTGCGCGCGAAACTTGCCGTTGCGCAGGCGTCAGAACAAATCGATGCGGCTTATCGCCGGAATGTGGAAGCTCTCCGGGCTGTGCAGCCAAAAGATCTTGAACCCGGCGAGATCGAAGCGCGCCTCGGCTCGTCATGGATTCCTCCATCAGACATCCGCAACTTCGTCGCCGAGTTATTGGACGTGCCCCCCGCCGGCGTGAAAATCGGATACGCCGAGACTATCGCGACCTGGACAATAGAGCTCGATTACAGCGCGAAGTACGTCGTCAGCAACACTACGACCCACGGCACGGCCCGCTTCCGCGCCTCCGAGTTGATCGAGCAATCGCTCAATGGCCGCACCCCGACAGCCTACGACGAGGATGCGGACGGAAACCGCATCGTAAATCAGCCGGAAACAATTGCCGCGCGAGAGAAGCAGCAGCAGTTGAAGGATCGCTTCCGCGATTGGGTCTGGGAAGATCGTGAGCGCGCGGCGCGACTGGCCCAGGAGTACAACTTCCGGTTCAACAACATTCGGCTCCGCGATTTTGACGGCTCGCATCTGACCTTGCCCGGAATGGTGCGGACATCCCTCCGTGACGGAGATCTCGCGCCGCATCAGAAGAACGCGGTTTGGCGTATCCTCCAGGGCGGCAGCCCGTTGTTGGCGCATGTCGTGGGAGCGGGCAAGACCTGGACTATGACCGCCACCGCGATGGAACTCCGCCGCCTGGATCTCGCGAAAAAACCGATGTTCGTCGTACCGAATCATCTGGTGGACCAATGGGGAGCGGAGTTTCTCAAGTTGTACCCGCAAGCTCGGCTTTTCGTAGCCGGGAAGGACCACTTTGAGACAGGCAATCGCCAGCAGGCCATGGCGCGGATTGCCACTGGAAACTATGACGCCGTGATCGTCTCCCACCGGTCATTCGAGTTCCTGCCCGTCTCGGACGCCTACTTCAACCGCTTTGTCGAGAAGCAGGTCGCGGAACTCGATGCCGAAATCAGCCTGGTTAACGATTCGAAAGGCGACAACCGCCGCATCGTAAAGGAACTGGAGAAAGCCAAAAAACGTCTGACGGTCAGGCTCAAGAAACGGGCGGACCGCGATTCAAAAGACCGCACGATGACATTCGAAGAGCTGGGTGTCGATCAACTTTTCGTAGATGAGGCTGACCTATACAAGAATTTGGCGTATGTCACAAAGATGAGCCGGATCGCCGGATTACCGAACTCCGACAGCAACCGCGCGTTCGACATGTTCCTGAAGATTCGCTACCTTCAGGAACGCGGTGACGGCCGCGGTGTCGTGTTCGCCACAGGTACACCCATATCCAACACCCTGGCCGAGATGTATACGATGCTCCGGTATCTTGGGCCGGAAATGCTCTCCGAGCGGAAGGTCGATCACTTCGATGCGTGGGCCGCAAACTTTGCCGAGGCGGTGACATCGCTGGAACTTGCCCCGGACGGATCGGGATACAGGATGCACACCCGGTTCGCCAAATTCATCAATCTTCCCGAACTACTCTCTGTGTTTCGCAGCGTGGCCGACGTGCAAACGGCCGATATGCTGAACCTCCCCCGACCGGACCTTGAAAACGGCAAACCGGCAATAATATCGGCGCCGGCCAGCCCTGAACTGAAAGCGTTCATCCGAACTCTGACGGAGCGGGCCGAACGGTTAAAAAAGGAGCGCGTGGACCCCTCGGTGGACAACATGCTGAAGATCACGGGCGAAGGGCGAAAAGCAGCGCTCGACATGCGGCTCATCGATCCCAACGCCGAGACGGACCAGGAGACCAAGGTCGATCTCGCCGTTTCCCGCATCGTCAAGATTTGGGAGGCGACTCAAGCTGATCGCTCCACTCAACTCGTCTTCAGCGACCTTTCGACACCCGATCCGCAACGATTCAACGTTTACGACGATGTCCGTTCGAAGCTCGTCAAGGCGGGCGTTCCCGTCGGCGAAATCGCGTTCATCCATGACGCCGAGACCGACACAGCCAAGAAGTTGCTGTTCGACGCCGTGAACGCCGGGAGGGTTAGGATCCTGCTCGGATCGACTGAGAAGATGGGCGCCGGCACGAATGTCCAGCGACGACTCGTGGCACTGCACCACCTGGACGCGCCGTGGCGACCGCGTGATATCGAGCAGCGGGAAGGTCGGATACTGCGCCAGGGCAACGCGAACAAAGAGGTTCAGATCTTCCGCTGTGTCACTGAAGGGTCCTTTGACGCCTACATGTGGCAGACGCTTGAAACCAAGGCCCGCTTCATCCAGCAGGTGATGCGGGGAGAAACCTCGGTACGCTCGGCGGAGGACCTGGAGAGCGGCGCGCTCACCTACGCGGAAATCAAGGCGATTGCTTCCGGCAATCCTGCCGTCGTTGAAAAAATCAAGATAGATACGGAAGTCCGCAAGCTCGACCAACTGCGCGCCGTTCACGCCAATCAGCAGCGCCACATCCGTTGGGAGATTCGCGACCTGCCACGGCAGATCACGGAATCAAAACAGCATCTGGACAGTATCGAAGCCGACATCGCCACCAGAAATGCAAGCGAGTCCAGCGAGTTCAGTATGACCGTGGGAAATCGCCTTTTCTCAGGTAAAGGCGCGCGGGAAGCGGCGGCCAAAGCTCTGACGTTCGCGATCCTCTCATGGCGTGACGACCAAACGGTGCAGCCGCGCGGTGCTTTCCGGGGTTTCGAGATATTGAGCAAAGGGAAGAGCACCGGATTCGGATTGGTCCAGGAGGACGAGCGTTTTCCCGAACTGTTTGTACGAGGACGCGCCACGTATTCGGCAAAGCTGAACGCTGCGAATCCCATTGGGACCGCCCAGAGCATCGAGCACACGCTGAGGAATTTGGACAGGCTCGCGGCTGAACAGCAGAACCGCGTCGCCCGCATCGAGAAAGAACTTGCGGACTACCAGTCACAGGCGGATCGGCCCTTCGAGCACGAGGAGCGCCTAAAGCAGTTGCTTGCCCGCCAGTCTGAGATCAATTCGCTCCTGGACCTCGACAAAGGCGATCAACAGGGAGCCGACTCGGCCCCCGATCTGAAAGACGAAACGGATGTCGGCCGGACTGCACCAGCCGCATCACGGGGCCGTGATGCGGTAGCGAAAATGGCCGAAGCGTACATGCGCACGTCCGGAACTGCCATTCGAGAAATGCCCATCTCCGAGCGCACGCCGCCGCTGGTGGGTTTGGTTACGGGCAGGGCTGTTGCTAAGGATGGATCGCATATCGCAGTTGCCACGGCGGCGAATAGCTTTGTCGTCGTAGAGGCAACGCCACTGGGCGGACAGGTACAAATCGGCGAACGATTGTCTCTGCGCTTTCATCAGGGCCGTGCGTCTATCGACAATGGCCGAGATCGCGGACGATGAAACCCCCGCCAGCGCTGGGAATGCAGTGCGGTGGTGGCTGCCGGCCTCGAACGCACCACGCACGAGATGCGTGCGCACTTACCACAAGCTTCGGCCCACGGGCGGCGAATGGTGTGCGGCTGCGTTGCGGAAGCCGGGGCGGCCCGCGTCACCGATCATTGATGGTAAGGGCTGTCGCCAGTTGACCAATGGCTGCAAGAGCACTCTCACAATTTTCTTCCCAAAGAAGTCCGAGTGGTATATTATCTATTGCATAGAACTTCTAGTGGAGAGACTGATGCCCAAGAAGAAGCAATCCAACAGCGAGATGCTCAAGGGCACTTTGGACATGATGATCCTGCGGACACTTGTCGGCGGAGACGCGCATGGGCACACCATCGCGAAAGTCATTGAGCGCACCTCCGAAGATGTTCTCGAAGTAGAACAGGGATCGCTCTACCCGGCGCTTCACCGGCTTGAAGATCGTAAATGGGTTTCTTCCTACTGGGGTGCGAGCGAAAACAATCGCAAGGCAAAGTTCTATCGGCTGACGGCAGAAGGCCGTAAACAGCTGGTGCGCGAGACCAGCCGCTGGCGCCAAATGACACGGGCCATCGGCCTTGTGCTGGGCGAAGAGGGAGGTGCGTTATGAATTTGTTCAGATTTTTTCACCGCAAGCGCTCTGACGCCGAGTTGCAGAACGAGATCGAGGCCTTTCTTAGCGAAGAAACCGCTGATAACGTAGCGCGGGGGATGTCACCCGACGAGGCCCGGCGGCAGGCGCGGATAAAGTTGGGCAACCCGCTGAAGGTGCGCGAATCACTATGGACGCAGAACTCCCCCCTACTGTTGCCCCATGTCGGGCACGACTTGAAATATGCTTTTCGTACGTTGAGCCGCGCGCCGGGATTTTCGATCATCGCAATTGTGGTCGTGGCTTTGTGCATCGGCGCGGCCACCTCCCTTTTCACCGTTGTGCGTTCGGTGCTGCTGCGGCCGCTGCCTTTTCGCGACCCTGCGCGGCTGGTGATGGTGTACGAACACTTCCGAGGAGGGGAATTTAGCTACCACCCTGTTGCGCCGGCCGACTTCTACGACTGGCGCTCGAAGACCCACGGCTTTGAAGACATGGCAATCATGCGTCCTGCCGGGTACAACCTCACCGGTGTGCGCAACGAATTGCCGGAGTCGGTCGGCGCAGAGGCAGGTTCCTCGAACCTGTTTTCACTGCTGGGAGTGCAGCCGGCACTGGGCCGGGACTTTATGGAGGCGGACGATCAGCGCGGCAGCGCCGTTGTGATGTTGACCTGGAGCGTGTTCGAGAGGCGGTTTGCAGGCGACGCGAAGATTGTGGGCGGCCAAATTCACCTTGACGGCAAACCCTACACAGTGGTCGGCGTGCTGCCCTCGTGGTTCACTTATCCCGATGCCGGAGTTCAGCTGTGGGTTCCCTACAAGGCCGATGCCAGTCCTGAGATGCTTCAGCATCACGACTGGCATGGGAGCTATGTGGTGGCAAGGCTCCGCCCTGACGTAAGCCCGGCCAGCGCAATCACGCAGGTTGGCGCCATACAGTATCAGCTTCATTTGCAGTATCCGCACGATCCGGTGGCTGAAGATGTTGTTTCGCGCTCACTGAACGAGGATCTCGCCGGAGATGTGAAGAAGCCGCTGACGTTGATGCTTTCCGCAGTGGGCTGCATGCTGCTTATCGGCTGCCTCAATGTCGCCAACCTGCTGGTAGCGCGAGGCGCGGCACGGCAGAAGGAGGTGGCGATACGAAGCGCCCTCGGCGCTCAGCGGGCCACCCTGATTCGCGAGCAGATGGCCGAGAGTGTTCTGATTTGCGCAGCCGGCGGTGTGGGCGGGATTCTGCTGTCATTGGGCGCCACGGAGTGGCTGGCAAAAACGTGGAAGGACCTGCCCACCGCACAGAGCATTCACATTGATGGCGCGGTGATTACGTTTGCCTGCGCGCTCATGTTCGCTGCGGCGCTGATTGCAGGCTTGCTGCCCGCGCTTTCCACAACAGGCAAGTCCATGCTGGAGGCCCAAACCTCGGTCCGGACCGGCTCGAGCAGCGTTTCGCGCACCGCGCTCAGAAAGTCGCTGCTCACGGCGGAGATTGGAATCACCGTGGTGCTGCTGATGGCCGCCGGGCTGCTGCTCAAAAGTTTCATGCAATTGCGCGCAGCCAATGTCGGGTGCGTAGTAGACAACACACTCACTTTGCAATACAACCTGCCCGGCAAGAACTACGACACGCCGGACAAGCGAAACGCATTCAACGAAGCGCTGCTGGCGCAAGTGAGAGCTATGCCCGGAGTTCGCGGCGCTGCATTGGGAACCACCGTTCCGGGAACAGGATACTGGGGTACCGACGAATTCACGGTGAAGGAGCATGCTCCGCTCAAGACGGGCGAAAACTTGCCCGACGCGCTGACGCGCTGGGTTGAGCCAGGCTATTTCAGCGCGCTCGGAATTCCGCTTGTGAGCGGACGGTTCTTTACCAGAGACGAACGTGTTGCGCGCTCGTACAAGGTGATTGTGAGCCGTCAACTCGTTCAGCAATATTTCGCAGGCGAAAATCCTATCGGCAAACATTTGCACGTTCCAGCGCGCGCCCACGATGGAGCGCCTAACCTGGCGGATTGGGAGATCGTGGGCGTCATCGGCGACACTCTGTACCAAGTCGGCAAAGAGCCGAAAGCAACAATGTATTTCCCCATCCTTGAGGGCCGGAGCGATGCGACGCTCGCGGTTCACACGGCAACGGATCATCCATTGCAATTCTCGGTGCCGCTGCAAAAGCAGATCGCGTCGCTCGATCCTGAACTTCCGGTCTCACATGTGCTCACCATGAACCAGATCATTGGCGCGTCCCTGGTGAATGCGAGCCTGAGCGCAACCCTGGTGATGGCTTTTGCTGTTTTGTCGCTGATTCTTGCTTCGGTGGGATTGTACGGCGTGCTATCGTACCTTACCACTCAGCGGACCTCGGAACTCGGAATCCGCATAGCGCTCGGCGCGCAACGAGATCAGCTCTTGCAGTTGATGCTGATGGATGGCCTGCGGCCAGCGCTGTTCGGGCTCGGGCTTGGTTTGGTGATGAGCTTTGCGGCGACACGCATTTTCCAGTCGATGCTTTTCGGAACGAAGCCTCTCGATCCTGTGGTTCTCTCCGGCGTGATTGCAACGCTGCTGGCGGTTGCGGTTCTGGCCTGCCTGGCTCCCGCATGGCGTGCTTCCCGGTTAGATCCAATGAAAGCGCTCCGAACCGAGTAGAACAGGGTATCCCTAGATTGAGGCATAATCGCCTAGTCACTCATCGACAGCTTTCTGGGCGAATAACGGGAGAGCGGACGAGCTGCGGCGCGGATAGATCTGCCCTAACGGCGTAGCGTTTATCTGGGCGAGTAGGTGTATCGTCGGCCGCTCGGAAGGAGGCCCATCCCCCGAGGCGGAGCCGCAGCTTAAGTCGGTGACGTGAGAAGCGGCCGGGACCCTCAAATCTCCTCGGAAACGACGCATTTTACGAGACAGGGCGATGAGGCTAAGTGATTGGCGCTGAGCTCCGCCGCGCCTCTACTGCAGCGAACCCATCGCACCGCGCCGTCACTGCGCACCGAGTGGCTCGCCGCATCTGTTCCCTGCGGGATCCATTAGCTGGCCGACTTGCCGCTGGCCCTCCGGGCGTTGCCACGGGTTCACCCGGCCGCGAAATTTGAAAGGTCGAGGAAACGTTGGTCCACTCTCGCTCCGGGCCACGCCTGCGCTATCCGCGCGAGGACGTTTTCCAGTTCACCTTTGTAAAACTGCTGCTTCCGGTTGATTACTTTATCGAGCAGCTTGAGGCTCGCGGTTGGAAATTGATCTGGAGCCTTCGAGCGGCCGACCGCATAAATCGCGCCCTCGCCCCGGTCCAACGTTTTCAATCTGGGTACGATTAAGTCGAGTGCTTCAGGAAGCGCATCGCCAGCTGATAGCGCCACACTAATTAGGTTATGCGATGTTTGCTCATCTTTGAGTGCCTCGTCCGGTTGCCAGCACTCCGCGAGCCAAGGGCCGATCCGCTCTCTCCAAAGAGAGGCGGCTTTGTCCCCGGCCGCCTCTAGGTTGCTCCAGAATACCCACGCAATCTGCTCCCTGCCAGAGGCCGCCGCGCAAGTGACTATTCGTTGCCCCTCGTCATTGTTCAGCCAGTTCCGTTCGTGGACCGCGATCCGGCCCACTGTCTGGTAAAAAATTCGTGCCGGCTCGCTATCCAGTGTTTCGATGTTTTCAAAGGTGGCGAGAAAGTCTTTCTTTAGTGCGCGCCAGAGTGCTTCACTAAAAGCTGGCCCGTAGAAGAAGCCTTGCCAAACAAGTTTAGCCTCGTCCGGGCGGTTCCAATCGAAGGACGGTAGAAGAGTTGCACTCACCCACTGTGGTTGCGTTGCAAAGAGCCACGCCAAATGCATCGCGGCGTAACAGCGGGCCGCCGTGCCCCAATTGGATGTTGCATCGCATACAAGGCGTAACCGCTCCCAAAAACGTTCCTCCCCGTCGCCGTCGGGGCGCTTGCCGACCCATTGGAAGAGCGCGTCAGTTAGGTTTCCTATTGGGGTGTTCATCGCGACGGTTAGATTTTCGACGGCTGGCGCCTCGGCGGCCGTTTCGCTTCGGGCTGCGTCGAAGGCCTTATCCCAGAGAGGCCAGTAGAGATTGTCGGCCGAAGCATCTTTCAGCTTCGGAAGGAAGTGCAGGAGCAGCCCGAAAGAGTGCAGGCTTTGGACCACGAATTCTTCTGGTGCCGACATGACCATGGCTAGGAGAGGTGCTATCTCCTTACCTTCCGCCCCGCTATTAATCAAAGAAAGAATGTGGCTTAGCGCGTGGGCCCAGACATCGGCCGGCCACTTATCGAGGCCGGACAATTGTCGCAGCACGTCGACCGCGAGGGGCCAATCATTCGACACGACGTCCTTCCATTGCCGGCTATAGAACCCAGCCTCGGGGAACCCGTCCCTGAAGATTTCCGCGATTTCTGGGGGTTTAAGATCGGCAATGGACCTCTCTTCGACAGGCGATCTGGAGCGCTCCTGTTCTTGTTTCTGCTTCAGGTGTTTCAAGAGCCTAGTCGCTCGCGCTGGTAAAGGCCGGCCTGACGACTCGAGGATCGAGAGTCTTTCGGAGATTGCGTCTGTGGAAACCGAGGCGAATTCCTCCTCCGACAGATTGGGGTAGGACGCCGCGGGCGGTCCATCCAGAATCCTGTTCGTCAGTGAAGCTGATTGCTTCTGGTTAAGCACGGGCCAGATATAAGCGAGCAATTGGCGAAGCTCGCTGCGGCAACTGTAGTGCCAAAGCACCGGATCGTTTCCAAGCACGTAAGCAAGACCCACGGCGGGCGTGAAAAGATTCGAGCGCGCTAAGGCAAAACATGTCAAGCGCCGGAATATGGGATAGTCTACCGTCTTCCAGTACTCGACCTGACAGCGGGCGAGTACTGGGTCGGCGCGGCTAGCAGAATCAACACACGCCGCAGTTAATGTGATGAGCGAAACCCACGCCCGGCTATGGTGTTCGTTGATAGAGTTGCCAATCGACTTAAGCCAAATAAAGGTCCAGTCGTGGTCGCCCGACGCCAGTTCAAAATATTCTTGGGCCTCCATCGCTCGTCGTAGGTACGCGGTGCAATCGTCGAGCAAGGCGGTTAATAGAGAATCGCAGTCGGGCCGCCGACGGATGCTGTCGAGTACATGGGTAGTCTCACCCCCGCCCGCAAATCGGATGTCGAGATCGAGTGGATACGAATCCGAGCCTGCCTTTCCCGCCCTTCGCACGATGTCCTTCAGGCGATCGCGTTTGAGAATAAAGGAGGGCTCGATGATGGCCGCAACCTCCGACTGGAGTTCGAGATCCCAGGCTCCAGATTCGATCCGCCCGGCGAGGGAGAACAGGTCTCCAAATCCGCCCCGGCCCGCGTCAGGGTTGTGACGAGCCAAGAAGGTCCAAGCCTTCCTCATTTCCGGGGGCATTGTAGTCACTTGTTGGCGCAGCGCATCACGGACGAGCCAACGAAAACTCGCGTGAAGGGAACCTCCTTTGCTGAGAGCCCAGTCCAGAATCGGAACCTCAGCCAAGTGCCGTACGAGCCATCTTGCCAGATGCCAAGTTACGGGATGGATAACCTGGAAGCTCGGCACTGCCCCAACATTGCCGACCAGAGGTACATCGCCTAACGAAAACAGCTTGTTTTCGTCGAGAGCGGTGAGCCAGTGGCTCGGCGACGGCGACGGCTCGTGATCCGCCAGATACTTTGCCGTCGCAGCGGTCTCATCCTGGAGCGCCCAGAGTACCTGGTCGACAATTTCGTTGTGCTCAACTGGAGCCGGCTGGGTTAGCCGTTCCGCCACTATGCACCTTCGTCCGAGCAGCCCGAGGCTGGAATTCTCGGCCCACGTGCGCAATGTGTCGTGTAAGACAGCGTGTAAGCTGCTTTTTGGGTACAAGATGGGCTCAATGCCTTTGGCTTCCCAGGTTGGCGTTGTGGACTGTTCACTTTCTTCAGCTTCCGCAAGCGCGAAGGCTCTCGGCTTCTCGCCCCTCTCAGCAAGGCCGACTGCGAACGCCTGCAGCATATACTTTACGACCAAGTCGTCGGCCTTGTACCCGACAAATAGAACGATGAAGTGCCGGAGCAGTTCTCGGAGGAACCTTGTGGCCCAGCCATCGACTAAGTAGGCAGCGCCGAAATCCGCGCTCGACAGAACAAGTTCTTGCTTATTGGGGTCGCAATCGTCGAGAGATCCGTGAAGATAAACGACGCTATTCCATCGCCCAGGCTTCGGCACGGGCAGGCGCGGCGCCGCATCGACACGGATCGCCGGGTCGAGGTGGCGCGAGAAACAGCGATCATAGTTCGTAGTCACCAGCCGACACTTGCCGTGCGGATCAGTGGCCAATTTCAGAAGGGCTTTGTGGGTGCTTGTATCGGCATCAGTCGTAAGTTCGAGAGCGTTCGCGACCAGGCCTCGGACGAGCCCCGGTTCCCTAATCGCCGCCTCAAGAGACGTGAACACCTGATCATAGTCTTGGTCGTCGAACGCCTTTTGCTCCAAGGGAAACCATGCTCGGTTCCGCTGGAGTTTTTCGTAAACTGCGTCTACGAGGCCGCGAAAGTCGGGAAGGCCGGATTGCCTCGATATGCCGGCACCGCAGAAGAACACCACCTTGCCGTCTTCGACCGCCTGAATAATCTTCGTCGGAATGTCGGGTCCGTTCTTTACCCACCGCATACTTGCGATTCCTAAGTTACCTCAAACTTCGATCATTGAGGGTTCACGTTGCAGCAGTGGCGGACCCGTAGAACTGGGCCCCGTCCGAATCACGCCACTCGGAGAGTAGGCTGGATTCAGGCGCTGCGAACCGAATCCCTCACGTGAAACGCCGCTCACGAAAAACGAAGGCGAGAGAGGCGGCCGTTGCGGATTTCTGGCGGTCAGGGGCCGGAAAGGCGTTCTGGGAGATTACCACCGTGAGGTCACGCCATTTTGACGAATCACGTCCTGGTCGTAGACGTCTGTTCACCGACCGTGATCTCGTCGCCTATCGCGCTCTGTTTTTCTCCCAGAGCGCGGGCGTTCGGGGGGCATCGCAGCCTCGCTAAGAGCTTTCTGATATCGGCCGAGCCATCCATTCCAACCATCCTCTTGGGGAACCATCCCACGCCGGATAAACCGTTGCGCAGTTTCTCGCAGATATCCCTTGTTGCGCAAAATCGACTCGGAATCTCCCAACTCGTCGATCTTCAGCAACGGATGACCCTCGGAGAATAGCTTTCGAAGCCGCACAAACGAATTGGTTCGCAGACCGCCCTGGCTGCGTGCGGCTTCCAGTTCCGGCGTGTAGTAGACGTAGTGAACCTGTCCGTCTGTCCCTTCGAGCATAAAGTAGCTGCGGCCGGCCTGGCGTCCGGAGTCCTCCTCCCCATGCACCAAGATCCTGCCTTCCAGTGTGGTGAGACGGCGAAGATCGAGCACTGCCAATGGTAGCCGCTCATCGGACATCAGGACTCCGTGCGCCGCCAGCATTTTCTGACGGTCTGCACTTCGCTGCATGGCGCGCAGGACACTCTCAAAGTCCTGCCGCACGCGCCAGGTGTTAGGACCGGTGGACTCGGCCAACCCCATCGATTCGAGGAACTTCAACCGTTCGGCAGTGTGTTGTCCTACCAGCTGCGCCATTCGACCGAGTCCGTCTCGCCCTTGGTTCATCGCCACCGTGAAGAATGGGGAGTCTGCCTCCGCAGCCTTTTCGGCGTCGCGCTTGATTATGCGATCGAGAGATGTATAGCGGTGCTGTTGTACCTCCCGACGCTGGGCCACGGCGGCATCTAACTCCGTACGATGCCCCAGCTGGCGGGTGCAGAGATCTTCAGCGATTTCGCGGATTCCCAGTTTGATGTAATCCCGGCTGAGATGCAGCGGGCGGCCTTCCGCGCCGATTCCCCGAAGCGCCATATGCACATGCGGGTGTTCCGTGTTGTAGTGGGCTACCGCCACCCATTCGAGCGGCATGCCGAGGTCCTTCTCCATCCGGGAGACCAGATCGCGGGTGAGTCGTTTCAAGTCGGCTCTGTCGCCGAACTCAGGGGATACGATCAACTTCCAGAGGCGCTCATCGCCTGCCTTCTGCCAGCTTTCGAGCCGCGCCGCAATGTCGATGGATTCTCCGTGACCATCGAACCCAACAGACTTGGGATCGCCCTCCTGAGTGGCGCTCTCACGGGCGACGTAGCGCCCATGGGCTCGCCACTGTCCGGCAACGGTGTTCTTCGCGTAGATGACCCGCACCGCACATCGTTGGTTGTAGGGCCGAGCGCCCTTCGGGCCAGTGCCGGGTCCAACCGACCGGCGCTTCCGGCTCCCGCTCATGCGGGCGTGATGCATCAGGATCTTGTACGCTGATGCCCAAGCCGCGCGTTCGCTCCTTGCCGGCGGCTTCCGTGGTCGCAACCGAAATTCGCGTTCGTCATCCTTCGCCATGTTTAACCAAATCCTGCATCGCCAACTGCGAGTCTCCGACCATCGCCTGGCCCGCGCTCTTCAGCAAGCGGGCATGCCGGCCTCGTGCCCTCGCCACGGCGGCTTCCATCGCCTCCCCGCCTGGCTCGGGAACGCACGTCAGCACAACCTTGGCCAAGCTGTCCAAGAACGCGAACAACGCCTGCTGGGCTCGCCCGAGCCGGAAGACTTCCTGCCTGACCCGCTCGATGCTGGCCACGAGTCGTTCTTCGGCGCCGACGAGTTCCTCGCTGCGCCCCGACAGTTCCTGTTCCACCGAATGGCGGATGAACGCCGTTGGCGATGAGAAGCCGCGCTTCCGCGTTGCTTCTTGAATTTCCTTGTCCGTCGTCTCAGAAAATCGGATTGCTCGCTGGGCCATGTGGAAACGCCTCTCACTTGTAAGGAAATGGCGGAGGCGGTTTGGGACGCGTTAATTGCAAAATCGAAGGATGCATACCAAATGGTATGCAGGCTGATCGAAATGCATCCCGCCCGGCGCGCCACAGTAGCAACAAAAAACCACCCCAAAAAACCAACGCCGCATCCCAACCTTATGTTCCACTACCGGGTTTTTGGCTGTCTGGGAGGGGTTTTCGCTGGGGTCGGTGTTGCAATCTGTTGCACTTTGTTCACAAACTGTTACACACCCTTGTGGTCGGCCACAAAAGTTGCAGACTGTTCACAAAGTGTTCACAAACTGTTGCACACCGTAAAAAAGTTGCAATTTGGCGTCCCGACTGGTTCTCCCCATTTCCTTTATATGTGAGGGAGCAATTCAGGCAACGTCGATGGGCACAACTCCACAGCCGCGCCGAAGAAAGTCAAGATCGGACCTGGTCCACTTGCGCTCCCTCCCCTCGACCCAGCCTGCGACCAAGATTGGGCAAGTGACCTGGGCCTGGGGAGAAATTGAGGCCGGCTTGGCGGCGGGGATGAAACTCAAGGAGGTCTGGGAGGCGGCGAGAAAGGACGGCCTCGATACATCGTACGCGCAATTCCGCGTCTACATTTCCCGGCTCCGGCGCCAACGCAGACGATCCACCGCGGCTCCGCTACCGCCGCCCAGAGACAACGAAGAGCCCGGACTGCCAACCTTGCCACAAGCCGATCCGTTCCGAAACTTGCGGGAGCAGCGGGAAAAGAAGAAACAGTCGGTATTCGAATACGATCCGTTCTCGATTAACAAGAACTTCATCGGTTGAGAGGAGTGCAATATGACAAATCAGCAGATAAGCACGAACGGAACCAAGGCATCGGTTCATGTAGTGCTGCAGGGGAAGGGGGGCGTTGGAAAGAGCTTTGTTTCGGCGATCCTGGCCCAATACTTCAGAACAAAATCCGCGCCGGTTCATTGCCTGGATACCGATCCGGTCAATGCGACGTTCGCGCAATATCGGCTGCTCGAAGCCGAACACATCAAGGTTCTCCGGCGAGGCACGGTGAACGAAAAACAGTTCGACATGCTTGTCGACAAGGTCTGTGAAGGTGACGGGGTCTTCATCGTAGATACGGGGGCAACCACCTTCGTTCCGCTCTGGAACTACATCCTGGAGAACGAAATCCTGGCGTTCTTCCGATCCTACGGCCGAAATGTATTCGTACACTCGGTCGTAACCGGCGGACAGGCGATGAGCGACACGCTCAACGGCCTGGAACGATTGGCGCAAACCACTTCGGAAAAGAACGTCATCGTTTGGCTGAATGAATACTTCGGCGAGGTCTGCAAGGATGGAAAATCCTTCGAGGATTTCGAAATCGCTGAGGAATACGCAGCCAAGCTGGTAGGCGCCGTCGTGATTCGGGACAGAAACCCGCACACCTACGGCGATGATGTGCGCCAAATGCTGGAGCGCCGGCTAACCTTCGACGAAGCGATTCGAAACGCGCAATTCTCTCTGGTATCCAAACAACGATTGACGATTGTGCGCCGCGATCTCTTCGAGCAGCTCGACAAACTGGCCATCGTGTGACTCCCATGCCCAACAGAAAAGATTCGATCGACTTTCAACGCCTCATTGCCGAAGTAGCGGTGCGGCACAATTTATTATTCAAGCCGGACGACGCAGCATTTGCGATAGTCACAATGAACCAGCTCATCCTCGACGATGCTATGGAGAGAGTTCACGAGGGGATTCGCGAAACCATCGCGGGATTCAACGCGTCATATCAAAAAGCGGAAAAGCGGGCCGGGACCGTGCTCGCGCAAGAAGTGAGGCAATCGGCGGAGCAGATGCGGCAGGGTTTGCAGAATGACATTCACATCGCAGGCCTGAAGGCGCGCGAATATGTGCATCTTGTGAACGAGGCGCACCGTCGACCGGCCTTGATCCGCTGGTCCGCTTTCGGTCTAATGGCAGGAGCCCTGCTATTCGGCGGCGGTATTTGGCTCGGCACCTTACTGCATTAGTGGGCCGGATTGAGAGATATCGACATGTGGATTCTGATTCTGCTGTTGAACTTGCTGGGACGGAAGAACTTCCTCCGGTTCCTCGTAGCTTGGATGCTAATCATGGCTTTCTTTCTCTACTGCTTGGTTCGTGCATGATCCCTGTGACCAGACAGCGTCACAACGCAATTGCCGTCCCAGGGAGAATGGCAGGGTGTGCCGGCGACTGCTGGCTACTAGCGCCCGCGGTCGATTGAAGCGAGCGCCTTCTTAATGGTTCGCTCTACGTAATCGTTCTGCCGCCGCTCGTTCCCCTTATGCGAAAGATCCCGGGAGCGGATCGCGGCCTCGACCTCGCTCGCAGCGGCGCCCTTCGAGAACGCGTAGACCGCATAAGCCAGATCGATTCGAGTTCCGTCTCCACCATAGCGGGCGTCAACGCGAAACATATCAATGGTTTTCAGGCCCTCATGCCGTGCTGATCCGGCCGCCGCGGCGCGCTCCCTCAGCCGCCCGCGCTCGATTCGCCGTCGTTCGAGGTCGCTCTTCACTGCGGCTAGAAACTGACCAGCCTCCGGATAGACACCGCCCCCGCCTTCGATCAGGCGTACGAACGGATACAAGCCGGTCGCGGTGTCGAGATGTTTGGGCTTGCGGTTCGTAAACCCGCTCAATCGTCCGAAGTGCCGCCAGTCGGCCGCGCCGCGGTCGCCACCGAATTTCTCCGCCAACGCCCGCGCGGCTGCCGTGCTTACCTCCTTGCCGAGTCGTTCAGTGTGCTTCAGCCAAGCTTGGTAATTTCCCGGAGACGTTTCCACGACGAGAGCGGGGTTGAAGCCCGCCTGCCTCATCGTCGAAACTGCATCTTTCGTCAGATCATCGACCATGCTCAGGTCGTGCTCACCTTTCGGCCGAATGTATATGTTTCGGCCTTCGGTGTTCTGGTAGCGCAACCACGGCACGGATTTGACGATGGTTTCCGAATCCCAGACACGCGGGATCATGATCGATTCGGTTGCACCCGCATCGGGATTGAAAAGCCCAAGTTCAAACAGTTCGGAGCCCATCGCCGCGATTTGTTGCTCGACGGCTCCGGTGGTCTTATCTCTCGCGTTACTGAGCTGTGGCGATCTCTCGGTGGATGCGATCATTTGGCGGAACCCTCTATTGATAGAGAAATGACAGTGCCCATCCGGGACGCCGAAAAGCGCTGCCTGCTGAAAATACTGATTTCCTGGCCTGGGTCGGACTGGCCTGGAGACGTTTCCTTTCCGCAGCGGAATTGAAGGACGAACCTCGGCCCACTCGAATCGGTAAATACTTCGCGACCGGGGAGGGTCTATACGAGAGGATTTGAACGCCACGTCCCTGTGCCCTCGGTAGTCTGCCCTTGATGCTTACACGGTACGAGGAACGGCCCAAGAGCGGATGCGATTACGCCGTTGTAGTATTGTGTTGTGGCGGCGCATGCGGAAACGTACCACTCCGGGCCCGCGATCCAGCTTCTTGAGCCAGACGTATTGCAACGCCTGTCGCGGGCATTGGGAGGTCCACCGTCGTCGGAATGAGCGCTATGCCCAGTCCCCCGCTCTCACCCTCTCTGCTGAAGCAGGTGAGGGAGACGCAGTATCTAAACGTGGAGAACACGCCACGGTACCGGCTCATTCTGCGGTACTTTTTCGAACAGTATGAGCGGCAGAAAGACTGGCTCAACACCGAAGAAGTCGCGGCACATGTGCGCGAGGTATTTGATGAGTCCTATGATGAGCCGCAAGCCGCCGCTGACCTTGTGTGCCTACAGGCTTGGGGCAATTTACTGGCGGAGCAGGATGACGGTGGCGCCGGAAAATG
>PLDF01000501.1 GCA_003135055.1 Bryobacterales bacterium
AGCGTCACCTCCAACTCCATCGGGTCCTCGGCCTTGTCTACGTCGTATCCGTGTTTGTCGGTTCCTTCACGGGGATCGCTCTCGCAGCCGGCCGCCCGGGTTTGCCCGGAACTTCCATGCAGGCCGCTGCCTGGATGGTCTGCACCACCGCCGCCTTCGTCGCCGCACGCAACCGCCAAATCGCTGTGCACCGCCAATGGATGGCGCGCTCCTATGCTGTCACCTTTACCTTTGTCTCCAGCCGCGTTTTCAATCTTGTGCCCGCCTACTGGAGCCACCTGGGCGACGTCTTATCCGCTGTCGGCGTGATTGCCTTCACACTTGCCTCGATACTGATCGTGGACATCGGCCTCAACTGGCGCGAACTCATCACGCGCCGTGAGGGATCGTCGGCCTGGAGGCCATGAGATCTTCAGGGCATCCTCATCAAGGCGCGTGATCCACTGTGAGATTTTGGGATTGCAAAAGGGCTTATTTCCTGAAGCTGGCCCCATCCAGTTCCGAACTGAGCACAGGACCGGAACCACCCAGCTGTCCAACTATCCGCATCACCGCTGGCTTCTCCCCTTCCAGGACCCAAACCATCACATCTTTTGGCTGAAGGTTGAGCAGCTTCGCAATCATTCCCAAAAAGCCTCTCAATTCCGGATGAATGCGAAACACCGTCGCCTTCAGGGCCTGTCCCGTCTTTTGAAACGGTTGCTCGCCCTCCGGCGAAATCAGGATCCGAATCAATCGCCCGCCGAAGACTGGAGCCAGTATCCCCACGCGGAATGGCGCGGTATTGGGCGGCACATTCAGCAGTACAGTGCCTACGAACCCATTCGCCAGGTCATCCGGCAGGCTGATGTGCTCGCTCTCAAAATGTATCTTGCCGTTCTTGTCGACTGTGCGGGTGGTCGCTGTGCCGGTAGCAGCTTCCACCGCGAAGTCGACAGGCTTTGCAAAGAACGGTCCTTGCTCTATGTGATGGTTGCGTACTAACCGAAACGTGCCCTGTTGCCTGTACGTCGTCGCCTCATCATCAATCGATCCATCCAGAAAGTGATAGGTCAGGCGCATCGTGACTTCATCGCCCTGTACGGTCTCCGTAAACTCAACCCGGGCCATGATTTTTCCAGTCTCGGAGCGCGCCACCATGAACTCGTGCCTCGGGAGTTGGATATGTCTTACTGCAATTGGCTCAGCCGGCGCCGCGGCGCCCAACGTTATTGCCCAGAAAGCGGCTACCAGGAAATCGTTTCGCCTCATCAATTACCTCGTTCTAACACCTTAGACGCCTTCCGATCCCCCGATGAACTCCGCATATTCTCACTTCTACATCTTCATCCGCGCGGTCAGCTCTTTACCTGCTCCCAAATTACGATTTGTACAGAATGCTGTGCCGAACTGCTTTCTGGCCGTCTACTAGAGAGATGGAGTCCGCTTCAAATCGATGGATATCCAGCGAATTGGGAGGGAATCCTTTGCAGGACGAAGTACTGATCGTCGGTGGTGGAGTGGCAGGCTGTGCGGCTTCGATCACGCTCGCTCGAAAGGGACGAAGCGTCACGCTGATTGAACGCGAGCTCACACCGCGCCATAAGGTCTGCGGAGAGTTCCTAAGCGGTGAGGCCCTTGAGGACCTGCATGCGCTCGGCATCGACGTGGCCTCGCTTGGCGCCGTGCCCATCAATTATGTTCGTCTTGCCGCTGCCAGACGCGCAGCCGAGGCTCCTTTGCCGTTTCCAGCAGCCTCGCTCACGCGTAAGGCGCTCGATACAGCGCTCATCGCCACGGCCGTCGCGGCTGGAGTCCGCGTTGAGCGTGGCCGCAGTGTGCAGTCGCTCAGCCGCGCGGCAGCCAACCTCTGGCAGGCTACGCTCGACGACGGCGCCACATACGAAGCCTCAACCGCCTTTCTCGCAACGGGCAAGCACGATCTGCGCGGCCACGGTCGCCCGAAGGACCCTCAGCAATGGATCGGCTTCAAGATGTATTACCGCCTGTCTGCCGCCCAGACCGCTGACTTGGCGGACGCCTCCGAGTTGACGCTCTATTCCGGAGGCTACGGTGGTATCCAACCGGTGGAAGACGGCATTACGAATTTCTGCTGTGTGGTCCAACGGCGGTATCTTGCGCGTGCGGGTCTTCGCTGGGAGGGCCTCCTTACGAAGATGCAGCAGGATTGTCCCCACCTCGCGATGAGGCTAGCCGGTGCGAGGCCGCTACTCGACAAACCGATCACCATCACTCATATCCCGTACGGATACATCCGCCGCGAAACAGAGGATGGGCTTTACTGCATCGGCGATCAGGCAGCCGTCATCCCCTCGTTCACCGGCGATGGCATATCCATCGCGCTGCATACTGCCCGCCGCGCCGCCGCTGCCTATCTTGCCGCGGAGCCGGCGCCGGTTTTTCAGCCACAACTGCGCTCCGCAATGCTGCCCCAGATGCGTCTTGCCGACCTCGCTGCCGACAGCTTGAACAACGCACTCGCGCGCGCTGTACTGCCGTTCTGCCTCAGGATCTGGCCCGGCGCGATGCGCGTGACGGCCAGGCTGACACGCGTCACCCAGCACGCCACTGTTCCTCCCATGCAGTCGCCAGCTGACATCTAGCCACGCCAAAACAACAACTCCCAATAGTGAAAACACCACAGGAGAGATGCAATGAAATCCTTCGCAGTCTT
>PLDF01000420.1 GCA_003135055.1 Bryobacterales bacterium
CATCAAGCACTCCCATGAAGCGCAACCCCGCAGCCCCGTCAAGATCACCTGGATAGAAAAGAACGGTCGGGACGTGCACGCGGCCTTTCAGCTGTTCGAGGAGAGAGAAGGTCCTGTATACGGGAAAGAGCGCGCCCGTTCGAACGATGAACACAACGTCGCGAAGAGGATCAGGGTCCCCGGGCATGCGCTTCGACACCNNCACCAGATCGACCAACGGCGCGTACTCTGAAAGTACCGAGTGCACGGTGTCGACAATAGATTCGACTCCTTGCTCGCGCTCCGCGGCGAACCACTCCTCGAGCGGTCTTTGTGATCCCATGGCATCGTCGAGACATTCCGCAAGCGAAATGCGCTTGATGCGCTTACCGTGCTGCGATAGACGGGTTTCGAGCAGCGTGACTTGCTTTCGAAGCTCGAATTCCTCTTCGGGATCGTAGCGAAATAATGCATATGGCATGTCATGGTACGCGCTGATCCTCTGGCGCGGGTCGGCCATTTTTAGTATCGGTTCGAGCGACTGCTTGAGACGCTGTTCAAGATCGCTCATGCAACCATCCTTTCCACATATTTACTGGAAGTCGCGCAAGGCAGTGAGAGATGAACAAGGCTCCCGGCTACTTGATAATCGAGCTTTTTCTATTGATGTAACCTCAGGAGCTCGCGCTCGACATCGGACGGCGCCATCAAAAATAGTCGCCACTCCGCGGCCGCCACCACTTTTGCCGGACTAACCTTCTCATCGCGCATGGCGTGCAAAAGGTAGAGAAAGCTGCGCTCAGGCAGGTGATATGAGGCAAATTCCCTGGCGCCGCTCCCACGTAGGAGCCCGAAATCAGCAGCAATTTTTAGCAGGCCGGCGGCAACTCGATTAGTGGTCTCCTCGGTCCACGCGTGCTCGGTCGCTGCCCCACGACTGCCGATGGTCTTTAAGTATTCGTGGACCTGCTCATGGCGTATCCGGGAGGTTCCGGATTCGTACGCCGGAAAAAGCCAGTTTTGTAGGAAATCGCGCACGAGGAACTCGTCGCGAGTCATGTGCCATAGGAGAAGGGGTCTCCACTCCTCAAGGTCGAGACCGTTCTTGGCAAGCACGACGAGAGCGCGATCTCTTCCTTCAGGCTCGAAACGCCGGTTCAACACCTTCGCCACGTCTCGTAGCCAAGTGCTGCTCTTGGCTCCAATGAAATTGTCCGAGCGGAGCCGATCCAGATTGTCACGCTTAGAGCAACCAAAGTCCCATGCGGTGAAGACAGCGTAGGTTTCTTCGATCATGGCGCCTTTGACAACCGTGAAGGAGGACACTATGTTGGCGCGCGAACCGGACTTCACTCGTCGGCGTCCCTCATATATGGGACGGCGAGAGCGCCCTGCTCGCCGCGCGCAAAACCCAGTGCAAGTAGCGCGACATTTACGTCGGAAGCAGAGAACACTCCGGGAAGAGCGACCGCACGCCCTTCTGCCGAACGGCGAAGCTTTGCGCACGCGTCGACCTCGCTGGCAGCGACCAGATCGACGCTTCGAAGAACTGAAGCCAAATCAGTGGAGCGGATTCCCTCGATTTTCTCGAAGAACGGTGTCCACTCAATCGCAGTGTCCAGCCAACGCTCCCACCGCGCGTCGAACTCCTCTTCAATAGCTTCTGGAAGGCGCCAGAGCGTTACACATCCAGGAGGGTCGAACACCTCGGCGCAGCGGTGAGCGGCAACGGCGAACACGGAACGAGCCTGCGCGAATCGGTGCGTACGTGGAAAGCCCCGCTGTAGCGCGACGGCGCCGAATCTGGCGAGCTGGCCCTTGGTATTCCACCACTTGGCAAGATCCATCTCGGCGAAACGTGCAACCACGAGCCGAAGCTTGAGCAGCCGATCGACGTCAAACAATGTCGATGTCATCGACTACCCTGCTTGAACGGGCGGTTTTGGCCGGCAATGCCAGAAACAGCGCGCTGTCGGTCGTTTAGCTGCACGATAGGTTCCGGCGATACGACTTCACCGGCTTTTTCGCAGACGATGGCCATGAGTCCTACGCGAGTTGGAGTCATTGCATGGCGTTGCGTGATTGAGTGATGTTCAGTCATTTCTCTGCGATTCGCTTTGGGCTGGGGGGGTCAGGCTTTCCCTGCTGAAGAGTCTTCGTTGCTGGCTGACGCGGCCCCGCCTTCTCGAATCCATGCGTCAACATCGTCCTTCTTGAATTTCCAAAGTCGGCCAACTTTGTGGCCAGGCATTCCCTTGCTCGTTACCCAAGCGTAGATCGTGTCTTTCGAAACACCGAGATGTTCCGCAATATCTTCAACGGACTGCCATCGATCGCTCATAAACGCCTACTAAGAGCAAGCCAACCAGAGTAAAACCTATTAGACCAGTTTACAACCGGAGGCGCGCGGCGTATCTCGCCGGGCAGGCTCACCTCGTCCGGGAGGCGCCGCCAGTAAGATTCATGTAAAAACCTCCCGCGGTGCCCTACCCTATTCAGAGGCCCCTTCGTCCCGTCCAGTAGCGGCGGCCGCCCTCGCCATTCCGGACCTCGCCGCATTGATCTTCTCGGCATACAGCAGTGGCATCCGCGGTGACTTCCAGCCGCCGGCCTGCGTGATCGCCGCCAAGTCAATGTCGAGCTCCGCGAGATCTTGCGCAGCGCCCACCCGCGTGGAGTGTCCACTCACCTCCGCAACGAACCTCGCCGGCATTCCGATCCACTGCGCTACTCGTTTGAAGATCGGGGCGATGCTGCCGGGATGTAGCGCATCGCCAATTTCATCTCGACCAATCAACCGGCGAAATATCGGTCCTTCGCTGATTTTGGCATGCTCGAGCCAGATCTTGAGCCACTTCACCGTCTCGCGCGAGAGATAAGCC
>PLDF01000454.1 GCA_003135055.1 Bryobacterales bacterium
ACTTTCATGTCGCACACCCCCTCCACCGATACGTTACCACCCGAAGACCGTCCGTTGAGATAATGTGCGGTTACATGCAGAGAGCGAGGGTGTTGGTGGGCGTGGGCGGCGGCTGGACGGGCGCAGAATAGTGTCCGTTTGTGGGACTAGGGTCGTTTGGCATATCGGCATGGCATATCGGATAATCGGGGCGCCGACGGCTTGCGGCCGCGAAAGATGGGGACTGCGATTCGGGTGATGACAGCGGCAATAGTGAAGCAACAACAATAGTTTGTTACGGTTAACCACGTCGAAAGGGTTTGAACGACCGGGCGCCGCCGACTGGCCAGGCGCGGAAGCAATCGCGGTTCGCCTGCGCCGGCCGGTCGATTATTCAATTGTCAAAGATCCGAGGCGCGGCGAACGGCCGATCAGAGAGGAGCCGCAGGCGCAGATAACTGTCCGTTTATAGGAACTAGGGTCATTTGGGATATCGGTAAATCGAGGGTGCCGGGCCGGTTCGCGACCGCGAGAGGCGAACCCGGGTAAAAAGAGGCACTCCTGCTCATAGTATACAGTATGGGAAAAAGCGCTTTGGCAGTTTGCGTATTGTTTTCATGGTGATACAGCCTGTGAATGGGTTTTGGCCGCGAACCGGGCCCGGAGACCCGGCTTGCCGTTGAAAAGGTGCAAGCGGGTTGCATTCACCAACTTAATGCCTACCGGAAGCGGCCACGGGGTTTATCTTGCGGCAATAGTGGTCGTAAGAAAAGCCAAAACTGGGTATGTGCTTGACTCATGTAGTCACAATGGGTTGGGTCGCGCTATCGGTCGCCTGCATCCGGAATCCGGATTGGCAGCCTGCATCGGTTCATCGGGCACCGCCCAGCGGCTTTGGCGTTCTGAAAACGTCACCGCCTGGCCTGATCGGTTACCGAAACGGCTCTGTGTACCGCCCCGGACGCTGTCGCGGGCACGATCTGCATGCCCATCCTGGTGACATACGCCCTATTTGAGAATTCCACTTGACTTGCGAATGCAACAGGCGCCGGCCGGCGAAGCAGTGAAGCCCGGAACAATCGAGTAAAGGCGTTGCTCCACCCCGGGGACGAAACCATCCGCCGCCTTGACGCAATTGAGACCGGCATGCCCCCAGGGAATTACCGGTACGCTAATGAGCGGCTAGCCTGTGGAGGCGGTATGATACACGAGTTGAGGTTTATGCTATGGATGCTTTTGCCAGATTATTCCTGTCTTTCGCCGTTGTCCTCGGATGCGTTCTGGCTACCGCGCTTGTGGTTCTCTGGCGGGCTATTCGCGCTCGCAATATGGCTCGCTTGGAAATGAAACGCCACGTGCAAAAAAAGGAGGTGCGTGGAAGTGCATAAACTGGTCCCCGGCGGCCGAACTGAGGCCTTGTCTGCGCCCCGCTGCATGCCCGCCTTGCGCCAGCGTTCCCTGTACGCACCTCCTCGCCGCACTACCGCTCGCGCCCGCGCGGGTTACATGGCCGGCTAAACGGTTCAGCATCGGCCACCGGATTGGCGCGCCGGATTCGAGAATTCCGATCTACTTCCTGCCTTTGGTCTTCTTGGGCGCAACCTTCTTGGACGCAACCTTCTTCGCTGCCTTCTTAACTGCTTTCTTGGGAGCGGCCTTCTTTGCGCTTTGCTGGGGCGCAGCTTTCTTGGCCGGGCTTTTCTTGGCCGGGCTTTTCTTGACCGGGCTTTTCTTGACCGGGCTTTTCTTGACTGCCGGCGCCGGAACAGCCTTCTTCGCAGTCGTCTTAGGCGGCATTTTCTTGGCCGATTTGACGGGCTTGGCGATGGCCTTTTTCGCCGGCTTCTTGCGTGGAGGTTTTGCCGCGAGCGGTGTGGCTGCCGGGGCGGGGACTACCGGAGGTGCGGTAGCATCAGGAGCATCAGACGGTGTGGCTGCTGGAGCAGGTGGCGTTTTCTCTTCAGGTTCCATGGTTTTCCTTCCTTGTGGTCACGGCGGCGTCTAATACCGGGCGCCCCATTCAACGTTTGTTATATATCGTACTCCGGAAATCGATAGTAGGTGGGTGAAAATACGTGGTGAACAACGTGGGGACGCCGAAACCCGGACCGTGCGCGGAAATCGGCGCAATATCCGGATAGCCCCAGAAAGGCTCAGAGCATGGGCCCACGCGCCCCATCTGGCCCATATCGAGGTCAGGCATCCGCTACAGCTTCGGGCTTCCGGAGTAGCGCGCCGTGCCTTACATCCCGCTGGCGCGCACCCAGAAGCTCTCCGTCCAGCGCCCGCCGGCGGGGATGCTTTGCAGCGCCGAGTACTTTCCGTCGTGAGCCAGGTTGACGCCGCTGGTGACGGCGGTCATCGGCTCGAAGCAGATGAAATCGCGCGTCTGGCCCGGCGGCGGGGCGGGCTCCCAGACCACGGCTGCCGGGTATTTCGGCCCGAACATCGCCTCCACGGTGCGGCCCGCGGCTTCGATGGAAAAGTGGGCGCGGCCCATGGAATCGCGCTCCAGGTCGATGAAGCCGTCGTCGAGAGTGCGGCCCTTGAGCGGCAGCGGCGATGGCAGATCCATCGGCTTGAACTCGCCGGTGGGGATCAGACGCTCGTCGGCCACCACCCGCTGGCGCGCCGGAATGTGCGCCACCCATTCATCGCGCGGAATATCGGGAATGCGGTAGTACGGATGGAAGCCGATCATCAGCGGCATGGGCTGCGAGCTGAGGTTGGTGACCGTCACCCGCACTTCCAGGACGCCCTCGGTCAGGCTGTAGGTCATCTCGTATTCGTGCGCGAACGGCCATTGCGCCATGAGGTCGGGCTCTTTCCAGAACTCCAGGCGGCTGGTGACGTGGGCGGAATGAGCGTCGGCGGCGGCCTCGGTCACGCGCCACAGCGGCGAGTTGCCCAGCAGGCCATGAATCGGCAGGGCGCCGCGCACGTTGCCCAGCCCCAGGTTGAAGCCGTATTTCTTGCCGTTGGCCCAGAAGCCCTGTTCGGTCATCCGGTTGGCCCACGGGGCGAGAAGCGGAATGGCGCACTGCGCGGGCTTCTGCGCGAACTCGCCGATATCGGCATAGGGAAAGTGCACGATGTTGTGGCCGTGTACCTTCATTTCGTAAGCGAGGTTGCCGATCGATGGAACGACGGAGACTTCCACCCCGTGGGCCGCGTCGCTCAATCGGACGATGGCGATTCCGTGGTCTTCGATCTGCCGCGCGGCGTAAGGCTGGGCGGGGCTGGACGCCGCGGCCAGCAGAAAAACTGCGATCCCTGTGACTGTTATTTGCATCCGTTCCATATTATCCTGGACTGGCCGGAGGCGCATAGAGCATGAATCGCAGATCCTTTCTGCCTTCTGCGGCGGTTGCCGCGGCCGGGGGCACCGCCGCCGTCGAAAGTCAGGCATTGGTGCGATGCGGCTAGGTGACCCGGCCGTTCCGGATTGCTGGAGTTGGCTGGCCTCGGGGCGTTACACCAAGGGCAATTGACCCGCTCGCCGGAAGTTGCGCGACTCGCGGGGTTGGCATATTTTAAATGTCAGGTCAAAATGGGCGGGATGAAAATATGGCTATGCCCACACGAGCACTGAAGCACTGAAGGCCGGATAACTGCGCCACGCTCGGACGCGCTAGTTACACGATCCATCGCTTGGGAGGATGGCTCGCGCGGCGCACCCGACGCGGCCGTTCGATATCCTACTGACTGTATGGGCATCGAACGACGCCTGCGCGGCACGGGAAAGTTCATCCTTACCAGTGGCAGCCGCCTCCCGATTGGTGACGTTCGGATAGAGCAAAACAGCTCAGGCCGCACATTTTTGTACTGCGAACGAACCATCGCGGTAGTGATGATCGCGGGACTCGGGGATCTCGTCAATGCCAATTTCCAAGGCCAGACAACGACTGGACAGCACATCCAGACGCAGGGCGGTCTCGACGAGTACATCGACACAGGCAAGGAGCTTTGCTTCATCCTCAGGAACGTCGAAGTTGGGCAAGGAGCACCGGAGGGGCACATGCACAAGCTGTGCCTTACTAACATCCGATTCCCAACAGACAATCCTGGCGCCATTGCCTTCACCGTCTCATGGGGAGCCACGATGATTCTCGTCCGCCTCTGTCCACTCAGGAATTATCAAGAACGCATCAGGGAGCTCATGAAATCCCGAGGCATCATCCCCACAACTGTGCTCCAATTCCATGCAGCAGACCTCGCGGGCAACGCTCTCAGTCAGTTCATAATGGACCTCTGCCACGGCCTATCCCTCGTCCAAGGGCGGAAAATCAACTGGATACACCATGCCACCTACGGACCACGACGGGCCTTTCAACGCGCCGTCTTCGGAGAAACAATCACCAAAGCGAGCCCGGCACAACCGTTGTGCTTCATTCCAACAGCGCCCGCAGCTGTGACTCTTTCGCTCACGGCGGCAAAGGATGCCATCTCCGCCATTAAACAGTTCCGGGAAACCTTCGACCCGCACAACCGGCTCATTAACGCATGGTTAGACGCCAGAACCCAAACTGACTACCTCGAAGGACGCACCCTCAAGTACGTGGTCGTGATCGAGGCGCTAATTGCCCTTACGACGCGTGCTGACAAGAACATGGCTACGACAGTTCGCGATCCAAAGGCTTGGGCGCAGCTTTACGAGAAGAACATTATCCCGGCTCTGCCCGCCGGAGCCGCCAACTGGCTTACGCTCGGGAACTGGCAGCGCCTCAACGTCCGATCCTTTCGGAACGTTCTTGAAGCCTCCTGTAAGGTTCACCGCATCACAGTACCGCCAGAGGATGTGACGTGTTTCAGTCGCATTAGAAACGCAATCGTCCACCGTTTCGACTACGATTACAACAATCGACTGCCGAGGGAGTGGAAAATGCCGAACCACCCCGAAGCTGCCCAGCATTATTTCGCCGCAGGATTTGTCGACCGCATCATCCTCCAACTCTTCGGCCTCGGAACTCAGCTCCAGAGTTCGGTCAAATAGGCGCATATGACCGCATTCATGTCGCGCCGCCGGACGCAGGTAGCGAAAAGGTCTAGTCCCTTTTTCGCACGACCGGCCACACGACAGCCAGCAGCAGCCGATGCGGCAGCAGGACGCCTACCGGATGATTCGGCGCGGCGCAGCCGACGGTGTCATCAAGACGGCGCAGTACATGGTCAGGGAGCCGAAGTCTTCACTGAGGCATTGAAATATTATAAACGCTTGGTCCGACGGATGCCTCCTCCATCAAGTCGTGGGTCACGCCGTCTGGCAAGTCGAGGGCGACACCTATACTAGCAAGCTGATCAGCCGCATGAACATGAAGGCCGCTCTCTACCTACCGGCCGGGAAGCTCCTCAAGCGTGTTGCCGGAGTTGGAGGGCTTGGGCACACGTCTCGCCAAGAGTGCTTTGGCTCACAGCGTAAATGTGTACAAGGTGCTAGAATCGCCCCATCGTGCCATATAAAACTTTTACTTTTAAAACCGATGTTGTTTCGGTTGACATTCCCACGATGGCGGCGATGTCCGCAGAGGAATACGAACAGTACGTTCGCGATAATTTCATTGTTGACCATCATGATGTGCTAAGGGAGCAGGCGGCAGGAGGGTATCCCATAGCCGTGACCCAGGCGCAGATAATGGCGCTTATCCGCTATCTTGAAGAGATTGCCCCAATGCTCACAAGTGAGAGCCAATGACCTAAGAACGGTTCAAGTGTAATAAGCAATCGCCCTCCGAGGCCGAAATTACTGGAAAATATGAAATTTGCACTGTCGTACACAATCTCGCTGTTATCTCTTTTTTGTTGTGACGCTGCCCTTGCGCAAACCGAATCGATCAAGAGCCGCCCTGAGCCGACTATTCGGGGCGTAGACGATATCGCCGCCTTGGTCCAACATCTATCCGGCCCGGCCGACAAGAAATCAGAATTTGAAACCACAGCAGAATTCGAAGCACGGCGCAAACAACTGCTGCAAGAGAATTCTAGATCTTTCACGTTTGTAATTGGGATCTGGGATGGCGATCTAGCCTACGATGCAGATTCCGGTCTCATGCTCGTCATGCCGCACCTTCATTACGACTATTTTAATTTCAACAGAACACTGACATTATGGGCACAAACTATCACCACTCGGCAATATGCAGCGGATGGCAGCAATGCCCTTGGGATTTCTCGAAGAATAGCCGTCGGCGAGAGGAGTGAATATGGCGTCGCTGTCGCTGAGGCTTCTCCGCTCTTCCGATTTCTGGACGACAAAGATAAGTTTAATCTATTAGTCAGCCAGCTCCCCAAAAGGCGATGGTCGTTCCCAATCGAAGTATCAGCAGCAAGGCTATTAAAGCCCTTCATCCGCATTGCGATTACGGGTACCGTTGACGGTCTTGACGTTTACAAGGAAAGCCTGCACACCTCAGCCACTATGACGAGCCCGGTCGAAGATACCTTGAACAAATATTATGTCGGCATGAGCATAAATGAATTGCGAGTCCTCGATTCACGCACCGGCGACACCATTGCGAAATTTGACCAACCACCCACTGCTCAATAGGCCAGCCCTTTCGAAAGGATCTTGTTATTCACCGGCGCTGTTCGTCTAGTACGTGGGAGATGTTCGGTGTTTGCCCTTATCTCGAAAATGGGTCCTTTGCGGGACGGCACCGCAGCTGGTTCAGCGCGTTCGGTTTCGCTGCTCGCGCATCCCGCAGCGCTCAATGAAGAGCATGAGTGTAGCCCTGCATTTCTACGCCGCGTCGCTCAATCGTATGATGGCGGTCCCATCCTCTCCGTTGTCGCGCGGTGTAAGGCCGAGCCGGGCTGGCGACGCGCCCTGTTATCCTAGGCGAAAAGGACAGGCCATGAGGCCTGTCCTACATGTCGGAGGTACAGTGGCGTGAATCGAAGATCTTTTCTGACTTCCGCGGCGGTGGCCGCGGCCGGGGGCGCCGCCGGTTTGCCGCCAGCCAAAGCCGCCGTCGCCAAAATGAAGATCACGCGCGTGCGCGTCTACACGCCGCCTGAGCTCAATACGCTGTTCAACCAGAGCAACATGGTGGTGACGGTGGAAACCGATGCGGGCATCGTGGGCGTGGGCGAAGGCGGCGCTGCAGACACGCTCGAGCAATGCGCGGGCCGGCTGATCGGACAGGACCCGCATTACATCGAGCGGCTGTGGCAGGATATGTCGCGCTCGTTCTTCTACCCTCCCGGACGCGAAAAGATGCACGCGCTGGGCGCGCTCGATCTGGCGCTGTGGGACATCAAAGGCAAGGTGCAGGGCTTGCCGGTGCACGCGTTGCTGGGCGGGATGGTGCGCAATTACTGCGAATGCTACAACACCGCCGGCGTCATCGCCGCCATCAAGCCGGGCATGGGCATCCGCGAGCGCGCCCACGCCACCATCGAAGCCGGCTACCGCGCGTTTCGCATGGGCGCCGCCGACCTGCGCACCGGCAGCACGTTCAACACCCGCGAGCGCCTGAACCAGGTCCTCAAAGACTGCCAGGAGGCGCGCGAAGGCGTGGGCGAGAACGGCGATTTCTGCATCGACTTCCACCAGCGGTTCGATCTTTCCGAAGCCATCCGCGGCTGCGAGTTGATCCAAAGCCTGGCGCCGTTTTTCGTCGAAGACCCGGTGCGCACCGAGGCATTCCAGCAAGACCTGCCACTCCTCAGGCGCGCAGTCAAGGTACCTATCGCCGCGGGCGAGGAGTGGGGCAACCGGTGGGACTTCAACCACCTGGTGGAAGAGCACGATATCGACTTTCTGCGCGCCACGCTGCCGAACGTGGGCGGCATCACCGAGATGGTGAAAGTGGCGGCCATTTGCGAGACGCACTTCGTGGGAATCGTTCCGCACTTCACCGGCCCCATCGCTACCGCCGCGCTGGTGAATACGCTCGGCGCATTCAGCGGCCCGGTGCTGATGGAATACAACTTCGAAGGCCGCACCAACCCGCAGGTTCCCGTCTGCCTCGATTTCAAGCAAGGCAAGCTCTACCCCAACGACCGCCCCGGCCTGGGCGTGGAGCTGGATATGAAGCAGTTGAAGCTGATCGCCGAGATTACCGAGCCCATCCGCAACCGGCAGCTTTACTATAGGCCGGATGGATCGATCACTAACTGGTGAGGCTGGGCGTGCCCGGCATGGCCGGAGCGTTCGGAGTGGATGAGTTGCGCCTGCCCCTTACCAGCGCAGCACAAGCTTGCCAATATGGTCGCCGCTTTCCATGAGCGCATGAGCCTTGGCCGCCTCCGCCGCAGGGAAGACTTCGTGGATCACCGGCCGCACCTTGCCCGCCTCGATCAGCGGCCACACCACCTCATGCAGCCGTCGCGCGATTGCCGATTTGAACGCCACCGGACGCGGGCGCAGCGTGGAACCGGTTACCGTAAGCCGGCGGCGCATCAGCTTGCCCATGTCCAGCGTGGCGGCAGATCCGCCCAGGGTGGCGATCGCTACCAGGCGGCCGCCCTCCGCCAACGCGTCTAACTCGCGCACCACATAGTCGCCGGCCACCATGTCAAGAATCACGTCCACGCCGCGTCCGCCGGTAAAAGACTGCACGCGTTCCACGAAGTCCTCAGTCTTATAGTTGATGGCGCGCGCGCCCAGCGCTTCGCAGGCGCGGCATTTTGAGTCGCTGCCTGCGGTGGCGAAAACCTCGTGTCCCAGCGCGTGAGCCATCTGTATTGCGGCGACGCCAATGCCGCTGGAACCGCCCTGCACCAGCAGGTTTTCGTGCGCGCCACCTTCGCCTCGGCCTAACTGGCCGCGGTCGAAGACGTTGCTCCACACAGTGAAGAAAGTCTCCGGGAGCGCAGCGGCCTCGACCAGGCTCAAGCCCTTGGGTACTGGCAAACACTGCCCCAGCGGCGCGGCCACGTACTCCGCGTAGCCGCCACCAGCCAGCAGCGCGCAAACCTGGTCGCCCAGTTTCAGGTTGAAGGAATTGTCGCCGGAGAAATCTCCTTCCACTATCGTGCCTGCTACTTCGAGGCCCGGCAGATCCGATGCGCCCGCCGGCGGCGGATAGCGCCCCATTCGCTGAAACACGTCCGGCCGGTTCACTCCCGACGCCGCGACTTTAATCAGGATCTCGCCAGGGCCGGGACGCGGAATAGGGCGCTCCGTCAGTTGCAGTTCTTCCGGGCCGCCGGGGCGGGTGATTTCAACGGCCTGCATGGTAGACAGGTTCACGCTTTGATGATGCCACGGCACTGCACGACTGCTTAGCTTAGTGGATGGAGCGCGTGCCTGCCAGCGCGCACATATCGCAGAATTCCGCTTGGGGCGGCCTTCCGCATTAAGCCGGCGATTTTCTCTCGGCCCGGCCAGGCCATTAGTATCGGCAACGTTGCGCGACAACTCGCAGGGACGCCACGCGCCGGCCACCGCGACGAAATTTCGCTTGCAATAATATCAGTCAAACTGTACCATAACAGCAGTACAGTTTAATATGCTGTTCAAGCTCAATCCCCAAGCGGGCCAACCGCTCTACTTGCAGTTGATGCAACAGATCCGGCATGCGGCAGAAACGGGGGTTCTGCGGCGTGGGGATCAACTGCCCGGTGTTCGCACGCTCGCGGAAGAGATTGTGGTCAGCCACAACACTGTTGCCAAAGCCTATTCTGAACTGGAACATGAAGGATTGCTCGAAATCCGACACGGCTCCGGAGCCTATATTGCGGCTAGGAGCGGCAGCAAATCGCGATCCGAGAGAGTTCGCTTGGCCCAGGAGCGGGTTCGTGCACTGGTGGAAGCGCTCGAACGGGAGGGCTTGTCAGCGGAAGAAATTCGCCGGCTGTTTGAGGCCGAACTTTTCTACCCCGAGAAACTCGAGACCACGAGGTAAAGGATGGGGAACGATTACGCGATTGAGACGCAGAATCTGACCAAACACTACGGCGCCGTCGAAGCTGTCAGCGCACTGAACCTCAAAGTGCTCCGCCACCAAGTCACAGGATTTCTCGGCCGCAATGGAGCGGGAAAGAGTACAACCATCCGGATGCTGCTCGGCATGACTCGTCCTTCCAAAGGAAGTGGGATGGTGCTTGACCGTCCGATCGACGACGCCAGAGAGAATCGCGAGGTCCGGCGCAACGTAGCCTACGTGGGAGAGGACAAGGAGCTATACGGCTATATGACCGTGGAGCAGTTGATCCGGTTCACCGCCTCGTTTTACACGGACTGGCGACCGAAGACAGCACACTGCCTGCAGCGTCGATATGAGTTGCCATCGGAGCGAAAGGTCAGAGATCTTTCTAAAGGAATGCGGACGAAACTCGCGCTCCTGCTGGCATTGGCCCGGCGCCCCGAACTCCTGATTCTCGACGAGCCTAGCGACGGCCTGGATCCGGTGTCGATCGAAGACCTCCTCGGTACGCTCGGGGCGGCCACAGGCGAGGGCACAACCGTCTTCTTCTCATCGCATCAAATTGCGGAGGTGGAACGCATTGCCGATCGCGTTTGCATTATCGACCGCGGCAGATTGGTTGCGGATCTATCTCTCGACGAGATGCGGCAGGACTACCGGCGGATCACGCTGGGTTTCGCCACGCAGGCGCCAGGGCACGAGTTTGACATCCACGGCGTGCGGCAAGTCCGGATTAGCGGCCGGCAGATGATTCTCCTGGCGAACCATAACGCCGACGCCATTGTAGAGCGGGCTCGTAGCCTGGAAGCCGTGTCTGTGGATGTAGCTCCCGTAAGCTTGCTCGAGGTGTTCCTGGAGACGGTAAAGGAGGCGCAATGATGCTTTTCTATAAGGCCTGGCGGGAGAGCCAGACCAGATTCCTGGTTGGCGCTCTTGCATTGGCGGGGTATTGCGCTCTCATGGCTTCTAACTGGAGCGGAACGGAGCGCGCTTTTTCCGAACGGGTGGTTGGCCATTCTTACGGCGAATACATCGACAGTCTGGTTTTCGGCGGCTTTGGAAAATTGGTGTTCGTACTGCCCGTTGTTTTTCTGGGCCTCGGTGGCCTGTTGCGGGAACGCGCTCACCATACCGCCGCTTTTACGTTGGCTCTTCCGGTCAGCCGGGCGCAGCTCATTGTCTCGCAGATTGACGTTGGACTAAGCGAGCTGGCCCTGCTTGCCGTTGTGCCCGCGCTAGTGATACCGCCGCTCTCAGCGCTTGTGCACCAGTCGTACCCGGTTACGCAAGCACTCCGCTACGGCCTCCTGCGGTGTGTCTGCGGCACTTTCATTTTTGCCATATCCTTTCTCCTGTCCGTTTTCCTGCGAGGAGCTTATACGGCGCCGATGGCCTGCTGGGTCGCTCTTCTATTGCAGGCACAAGTCGCAAATTGGCAACCCCTCCGTCCTTATGGTCTGAATCCTCTGCGGACCATCGATGGGCGTTGGGCCTGGGCGGGATCGAACATCAACGACCCGCTTCCCTGGATGGACCTCTCAATCATGATGTTGATCGCACTCGCGCTGTTCGCAGTGGCTACTAGAATTACGCAAAGGCAAAATCTATGAGAAATACCGAGAGACTTTCGTCGGATATGAAGACCACCACGCTGTTCCTCGTCATTTTCGCAGGCTTCAATTGCCTTGCGCAGTCGCAGGCGCCGCAGTCCCCGGCGCCTCCGCCGGCGTTCGAGGCCGCCTCCGTGAAGCTTTCCACCGAGGAGACCATGCGCATTCCGGGGCGGCGCATTCAGACATCGCCGGGATCGCTTATCACCCACGGCTTATCCCTGCGAGCCTGCATCATGTGGGCGTATGACATTCCGGCTCAGATAGTCGGCCCGGATTGGCTCGACGGGGTTCGGTTAGATATCGTGGCAAAGGCTGCCACGCCGGCCGGCGACAAACAGCTCTATCTGATGCTGCGAACGCTGCTCACGGAACGTATGGGCGTCAAGGCGCACGTCGAACGGAGAGAGATGCCCGTGTATGCGTTGACGCTCGCGAAGGGAGGGCCGAAATTCTCCGAATCCACCACTGAGGGCCCGATGGTTTCCGGGCAGGATAAAGGCGCGCTGCTGATACAGCGAGTTTCGATGAGCGAACTCGCCGCGGAGGTTGGGAGAGGGTTTGACCGCCCGGTGGTCGACGCGACAGGATTGAAGGCCCGCTACGATATCCGTCTCGACATGGCCGCGGTTGCCGCCGCGAATCAGGCGGACCGGATGGACGCTGCGAGCGCGACGATGACGGCCTTGCAGGAGCAGATGGGGCTCAAACTTGAAGGCCGCAAGGACTTGGACGACGTCCTGATTATCGATCGCGCGGAAAAGACACCGACGGAAAACTGATGCCGGCCGCCGGCAGCTATCCACTTGGCTGGTTTGATCCTTCTCGGAGAGTTCGATCTATGTCCATTCGTTAAGATAAACTGGCGGCGGGAACCGATGTTTTAGCCTTGCACCTTTCACAACGCCGCCATGCCCAATCCCAACACCACTCCGTCACTTCATCCAGCCAGCAAGCGATTGCTGCCATGGCTCGTCGCTGTCGCGTTCTTCATGGAGTCGCTGGACACGACCATTCTCAACACCGCCGTCCCCGCCATCGCGGCTGCCCTTAAAGTCGCGCCGCTGAGCATGAAGTCGGTCCTGGCAAGCTACACGCTAAGCCTCGCCGTATTCATTCCCATTAGCGGCTGGATGGCCGATCGATTCGGCACGCGGCGTGTGTTCGCCTCCGCCATCGGCCTGTTCACGCTGGGGTCGTTCCTCTGCGGCATATCGAGCAACATCCATATTCTTGTCGCGTGCCGCATCTTACAGGGCTGCGGCGGAGCCATGATGGTCCCCGTCGGCCGGCTCACTCTGGTGCGGACGTTTGCGAAATCCGAGCTGGTCCGCGCCATGAGCTTCGTCGCCATCCCCGGCCTGGTTGGTCCCATGCTCGGGCCCATCGCCGGTGGGTTGATCGTTGCCTATTTTCACTGGCGCGTGATCTTTTTCGTGAACATCCCCATCGGCCTCGCCGGCCTGTACATGGTTTATCTCCATCTGCCGGACTACCGGGAGCAGCGCACCAATCCGCTCGATGTAACCGGACTTCTTCTGTTCGGCTCCGGCATCGGACTGCTGTCGTACGTCTTGGAAGTGTTCGGCGAGCACACCCTCGGCGCAGGCGAAATTCTGGCGATGCTGGCAGTTTCCGCTCTGCTGCTGGCCAGCTATGGATTCCGCGCCGGCAGAACGAAGTTTCCGTTGCTGCGTCTGAGCCTGTTTCGCATCCGTACCTTCCGCTCGGCGGTGAGCGGCAGCTTTTTCACGCGCCTGGGCATCGGCGGCATCCCGTTCCTTTTCCCGCTTCTCTATCAGGTTGGGCTTGGGTTCACGCCCGTTCAATCCGGCATGCTGATGATGCCGCAGGCGCTCGCCGCCATGAGTCTCAAGCCGTGGATGCCTGGAATTCTGGCGCGTGTCGGCTATCGCGGCGTGCTGATTTCGAACACCGTGATCCTCGGTCTGCTTATCGCTCTCTTCGCGACCATCGGCGTGGGCACGCCGGTCTGGCTGATCGTGATACAGGCGTTCTGCTTCGGCTTCTTCACTTCGCTGCAATATACCAGCATGAACACGCTGGTCTACGCCGACGTCACTGAGGAGCAGACCAGCAGCGCCAGCACCATCGCCAGCACCATGCAGCAGATGGCGATCAGTTTCGGCGTGGCGTCGGCGTCGCTGACCACCGCTTTCTTCATTCCCGACCGCTTCCATTCCAACGCCCCGGAGATGATTCACGGCATCCACCGCGCTTTCGTGGTTCTGGGCGCACTGACCGTCTTTTCGACCCTCATTTTCGCGGAGTTGAAAAGCGGCGATGGCGACAGCGTCAGCCAGCACAAGGTCTTTCACCACGGGTAACATGCCCCGCCACCCGGCGCCTGTCTGCAAACACGCGCAGTCGGGATTTCGCCGCTGAGCGACGAAACCCCGAAAACGTTTAAGCACCCTGCTGTTAAGGGCCCTCGGGCGCTTAACGTCTGGTGGACCCCGGTGCACAATCGCACTTGGCCGGCGAAAGCGCCTGCCCCACAAAAACGCAAGCCGTTGCGCGCCAACGTGGGACGCTTTCCGTCTGTCAGTCCGGCGATCCCGGCGATTGTTCCCCAGATCGGTTAGGCGCCCGACTCGATCGCGCAACAGTCACAGACAGCGCCATTTTGCGATTCATTAAGTTCTGCTCTTTCGACAAGCGCGCACAATCCGATTTCCGGTTACGTCCTCCGTGCGCAATATCCTGAAACGCAATGGCGGTTCGCGGCAAACCATCCGTATCCGGCCCGTATTAGCAAGTTGAAACCCGGAAGGCCAAAGAGGACTCCGAAGGGCCACGCCCACCATATCCTGCGCGCGACATACAAATACACATCGGCGCCGGTGCAGGTGGCTCCTGCATCTGTCAGGAGTCTTATGTCGCGCAGAGTTTCATCCGCAGCGATGCCGAGTGCCTCCGGGATTCAATCGGCCTGGAGGGTATCAACTTCAAAACCCCGGCGGCGTAAAGCCGGAGACCGGAAATGCAGCCTTCGGACGCAGAACGCGCAATCGCCATCGTAGAGCACCCACCCTTCCGCGGATGGAATTCGCATCAGCCGATTCTCGTCCCTTTGAATACTGTCACGGGCGATCCTTTGGCAAGGAAGGCGGAATCCGGATTATGAGCGAGAGCTTGCGCGATCCCGGCCCCATAGAGCCCAGCCGCGTTGCCGGAAAAAACAGCCCGCTTCGCCTGCCACACGCGCCATGGCGAGTGTTGAACTTCGTATTCGAGGCAGCCACCGCCCGGTTGCGCCGCATAGCCCCAGTAATGTTCTGTGATGAATTGACTCGCGGAGCCCTCGGCCGGAAGGAAACTGGACCCTTCGGTTTCGATCCGAATCGCACATCGATCGGGTCCCGAGCGCCATGCATATTCAGCGTTCACGACGGCGCCATCGGCGCGGGTTTCAATTCGATGCGACATGGGCACGCACGAGTAGTTTTCATTGAACGCAAATCGCGCGACGACGGCTACCGCGTATTTAGGGACGATCTCCCGAATGAATACCACGCCTCTCTTTGACGACCGCCGCACATAGAACCGAAGGTTCACCTCTTCAAGCTTCTGGTGAAACGGAACTGCGAACCCGAATACTCGCGAGCGGTTGAACTCGAAACCAACCAGACTGAGGTAAGTTCTTCCTTCGAATTCATCCAGCTCAGTGCCCGCTGGAACGAATCTCTCAAGCAAGGAGGCGTCGACCGCATAGTTGAGCATTAACAGGTTGTTCCACTCCGCGGTCAGGAATCTGTTCTTCTGTTTCATAAACTCACAACCGCCAGAAGCACCTCGTTCTTTTTTGCGACCATGCTGTTTCCCGCACGGCGTGGCATTCGTGTCCGATACATGGCCAACTTCCGGATAGTCCACCAGGTTCTTATCGAGTCTCGCCGAGAGTGACAGCGGCGGTTGGCAACCTGAATGGCTTCTACGATCATATCTGCGACGGCCGGCTGGCGAAGGTTTTTGCGCCGGGCTCGAAAAGAGCAAGCGGAACAACTTGGGGAGGGCAGGCCGCGGGCCCGTCCCACTTACTTGGCGTTGAACTTAGCTGTTACCGTGGCTCCCGCGTCCGTCTGCATCGCGAGAATCTGCTTACCGCCATTGACCAGAATGCCACGCAGATTGATCGAATCGCCCGACGGTAACGCCATCGAGATCTGAGCAAAGCAGTCGGAATCCACGGTGATGGTTCCAGCCGTTGGCGGGGCGCCGCCGGGGACAGTGATCTTGAGGTTGCCGGCCGCGTCCGGTTCCACGGAGCCCGCCGCCGAAATTGGCCGCGCAACGTCGCCCGGATTCATCGGCGTAGTGCCCCCCGCGATGCCAAAGCTGTAGAGCGGCGCGAGGCCTGCGGCGGAGCACTGTGCCGCCACCTTTTGCAGAACGCCGTTTTGCGCGCCGCCCGGGTCGGATTGATGGAACTCGGCCGACGAATTGTCGGGCGTCAGTTTTCCGATGAAGTGCTGAAACGCGCCGGAATCGTCTTGCAGGCTCCACGTTATAGTGCAATCGTCGTGTGCCTCGTAGGCGCCGGTTACCGGATTGCCCAGAAAATAGCCGGCGAAGTTCACGGAAGAGTAGCCGCTCAGAACGCCGTGTCCGTCGAAAACCAGGCGGCCCACGCTCACCACGGGTTTGGAATCCGCGGAAATGGTGGTATGGCCGGAGAGTTGGAAACCGTACGCTCCTTCAAGCTTGGCCGGGTCGCAGGCATCGGCTGCGCAAGCGGGAACGGCCAGCGCCGCGGCTAATGGGATGGTCGCGGCCAAGGCGACGATGGACGTCGTGATCATTCGTGTCGTGATCATTTGTATCTGAAGAGCATTTTAATCGCCAATCGCTATTATCCCAGCAACGCCCCGAGACATAGATGCTGAGGCGCGATGCTATCTCGCTGCTGGTTGGCTTCGCATGGCCGCAGCCGCTCGCGCTGCATTTCGGCGCGGCGGCCAAGCCGGGGTGCGGCTAGAACTCCACGCGCGGCAGACCCTTGCGGTTCGCGACCCGGCGGTCCCCGGCGGTTGCCCCTCCAATGCGCCAGAACACCGGGGTCGGCCCGATTCGACTGTGAAGCCGTTCACATTCTGAGCGCTGCCTCCGCGCCGCGGCGACGTACCAATGCCATTTACCGCATCCCCACCATCCACACCATCCACAGCGCAATTTTCATTCAAGGAGAAATGTCAGGAGTTCCATTCGACCACTTCCCATCAAACCCGCCGCAGTTAGCCCTCAAATAGTGACCGGCGAACGAGTCGGTCGACAGCCATGATGGGCGTCGTTGCGGAGCCTGAGGCGCCTACCACGCCCACCACTGTGCGTTGCGGCCCCTTGGGGGCGTTTCGGAGGCGTGCGCCCCATGTAGGCTTGAATGGCCGGATCAATCAAGGTATTATAGCTTTGTGAAAAGAGCCAGTATCACCGATGCGAAGAATCGTCTCAGTCAACTGATCGATGGCCTCAAAGGAGGCTCGCCTGTTCTGATTGTGGACCGGGGGCGTCCCGTCGCCCGGCTGGAACCGGTGACCGGAGTATCCGAGACGGACAGCAACGGCCGGCTCGCGCGCCTTGTCCGCGAGGGAATCGTGCGGCCGGGACGCGCCTCCTTGCCCAAGGGTTTCTTCACCGTCCCCCCACCGCGGCCCAAGCCCGGCGCGTCCGCCTTGAGGGTATTGCTGGAAGAGCGGATTGAAGGCCGATGAGGTTTTGGGACGCCTCGGCGCTGGTTCCGCTGATTGTCAACGAGCCGGCCACGAAGCGAATGCAGACTCTCGCCGCCAAAGATCCATCCATGCTCGTGTGGTGGGGCACGGAAGTGGAATGCGCCTCGGCGCTGGCACGCCTGGAACGGGAGGGCGACTTGGCAGGTCCGGCTGCCGTGACGGCATTCAGGCGCCTGACACAGCTTGCCGCCGCTTGGCATGAGATCGAGCCGGGCGAGGCTGTTCGGGAGACGGCGGTGAGGTTTCTCCGCGTCCATGCGCTCCGCGCCGCGGATTCCTTGCAACTTGCCGCCGCACTCGTGGCGGCGGAAGGGCGTCCGGCAGCGCTCGGCTTGGTAACCCTGGACGACCGCCTGGCTTCGGCGGCTCGCAAGGAAGGATTTGCGATCGCCGGATTTGCAGTTTCGGAATAGCGTCAGACTCCCGTCGTGTCCGTGGTCGTATCGCCCGGCGGCGAAGGACAGGCCAGGAGGCCTGTCCCACATTGGGTCCCACATGCCGTGGAGTGGTGTCGTGGGGTAGTGTCGTGAAGGGTACAGGCGGTGGATTTCAACGCGGAGGCGCGGAGAGGCGGAGGAAAGCGCGGAGTTTTTGAGAGAGTGCCGATTAGCGGAACGGGGGCGCGATGGTTGTCCAGGCGATTCGTCGGGACCACTTCGGGACCATTTCGGGACAGCCGGGGAGGCTGGAGAAACGGAGTTCGACGATAAAGACGCAACTCCGCGGTGAACTCCGCCTCTCCGTTTGCTCCGCGTTGAAGCGCAGCCCGCCCTTACCAAGGAACCCGGGGGACTACGCCGCCGCGGCGGTTTCTTTCACTGCCTGAACGTCGAGCGTAATGTCCACTTTGTCGCCCACCACAAAGCCGCCGCCATCGAGCGCTATGTTGAACACGAGACCGAAATCCCTGCGGTCAATCGAGGTCTTGGCGGAAAAACCGGAGCGCTCGCCGCCCCACGGGTCCTTCTGGCGTCCGAAGTATTCCGCATCCAGCGTCACCGGCTTCGAAACCCCGCGGATGGCGAGGTTGCCCGAAACCTTGAAATGTTCGCTATCCACGTTCTGCACGCTCACGCTCTCAAACGTAATATTCGGGTGGTTGGCCGCATCGAAGAAATCCGCCGAGCGCAAGTGCTCGTCCCGCTGAGGCTCCCTGGTATCGATGGAGGCGACGTCTATGCTTATCTGAACCTGCGAGTTTGACGGGTCGGCGTCGTCGGTTTCAAGAGACCCGCTCCAGGTCTTGAAGCTGCCGTGTACGCGTGAAATCATCAGGTGCCGGACGGAAAAACTCACGCTCGAATGCACCGTATCGAACTTCCATTTTTCTAGCGCCATATGCCCCTATTGATGCACGCTGCGCCGGTTCGGATTCGGATCGCTCAAGTCTGGCGGGCGCGGCCGATCCCCCATAATTGAAGGGTGTCCGGCCGTGTCGCGTTCCAATACCCCAACTTCCGCTACTACATGACCGCCCGGTTTCTGGCGACCGCTTCTTCGGAAATGCAGGCCGTCGCCGTCGGCTGGCAGATCTATTCGATTACCCACCGGCCACTCGACCTGGGGCTCGCCGGATTGGCGCAATTCCTGCCCGGCGTGCTGCTCTTCCTGGTGTCCGGGCACGCGGCCGATCGCTTCCCTCGCCGCCGTATCATCATGGCGTGCTTCGCCGGGTTGTCGCTCTGCTCGCTGGCGCTGCTCGGGCTCACCGCCATGGCCGTCCATTCCACCTGGCCGATTTATGCGGTGCTGCTCGGCAACGGCGTGGTGCGCTCATTCAACGGGCCGGCCGGACAATCGATCCTTCCCTCGCTGGTGACGGAAGAACATTTCCCGAATGCCATCGCGTGGAGCGCTTCCATCTTCATGTCGGCTACGATTATGGGCCCCGCGATCGGCGGGCTGCTCTACGGATTCACGGCCAGCCCGGCGCCGGTGTATGGCTCCGCCGCAGTGGGGGCGCTCACGTCTCTAGTGCTGGTATCGAGGATGCGCGTGAAACTGCCGGTATGGCCCCGCACAGCCGCCACGGCCGGGATGGTGCTCGACGGCTTGCGCTATATATGGAGCAAGAAACTGGTGCTTGGCGCGATGTCGCTCGATCTGTTCGCGGTGCTGCTGGGCGGCGCAGTGGCGCTGCTGCCGGTGTACGCGGCCCAGATCCTAAAGATCGGCCCATCGGGACTCGGATTGCTTCGCAGCGGACCAGGCATGGGCGCGCTCCTGGTCGCCGTGGTGACTGCATACCGGCCACTCAAACGCAATGCCGGCGCGGCGATGCTGTGGTGCGTTGCCGGTTTCGGCGCGTTCACCATAGTCTTCGGCTTTTCACGCAATGCAGCCCTTTCCATGGCGGCGCTGGCGCTGATGGGCGCGTGCGATATGGTGAGCGTAATCGTACGCCAGACCATGGTTCAACTGGCCACCCCCGACGAAATGCGCGGCCGCGTGAGCGCCGTGAATATGGTCTTCATCGGCGCATCGAACGAGCTCGGCCAGTTCGAATCCGGCATCACGGCGCAGTGGTTTGGAACGGTTCCAGCGGTGGTCTTGGGCGGCCTGGGGACCATCGGCGTTGTGGCTTTGTGGGCGCGGATGTTCCCCGAGCTGCGCCGCGTGGATGAGCTGACAAAGCTAAGGTAGGGCATGCTTCAGCTTGCCGGGGGTAGGTTGTTAGGCGCCGGGGGCAAGGTGACGCAACTGCTCACTCCGTAAGGAGGCGCCTCGGCGCTTCTTCAGATGGGCGTGTCCGGGGAAGGTTGCCCGTGCCTGCAATTTACATGCAGCCGGATGCCGTGCTTGCGGTGACCGGGACGTATCGCCGCTCACGGCCACCACGCTTACTACGGGGACTTCGGGCCCGCGCCGGCCGGCGCACTTCTACGGATGCGTCAGACGGCCGTGTTTAGCGGCTACCTTTCTTCGATTGCCAAACGCCGCTCCACTATATGTGCGGCGCCCTGTTTGCCCAACCGTTCCGGCCGCTGCGCTTGATCACTCGTCACTGCCGATTTCAAGATGTATGCTGAGTAGGCAACACCGGCACTAATGAACAGAGCTGATGCAGGACCCCGCGATATCTATTCGCAGCGGCTCGAAAGCCGTCGCGCCAGCCTGGCGGCGAACGAGCGGCGGATCCAATTACACGGGTACTTGCAACGGGCAATTCTTCTCGGTGCTTTGGCGGCTATTCTTCTAGCGCTGCACCACGCATTCTCGATAGGTTGGCAGGTTGTGCCTGTAGCGGCGTTTGTGACATTGTCCGCCAGTCACGACTGGCTTGTTCGAATTTCAGATGTACGCCGGCGCGCCGTACGGTACTTCGAACGTGGCCTATTGCGGTTGGATGGAAAGTGGAGCGGTACTGGCGATCCGGGCGTCCGGTACCTCGATCCCGCTCACCCGTATGCACAGGATCTCGATTTGTTCGGCAACCGGTCCCTTTTCGAGCTTCTTTGCAATGCCCGCACTCCAATGGGACAGAACACATTGGCGGCCTGGCTGATGGAACCTGCGATGCCAGCCGTCATTCGAGCGCGTCAGGAGGCTGTTGTGGACCTGGCTCCGCGGGTGGACTTGCGCGAGGACATCGCAGTGCTCGGAGAGAACGCTCGTACAGGCGTACATACGGAAGCGCTGTTCGCATGGGGAGAACGGGAGCCGTTACTCGAACCTTCACCGTTTCGCATCGTGGCCTGCGGGCTCTCGGTTCTGGGAGCGACCGCCGTTATCGCATTGATCGCGTATCTTCTGGCTCAATTCGGGATGTTCAGATTGCCGGAAAAGACCATGGCCGGGATGCAGCTCTATTGCCTGTTCATGGGCATTGTTTACTCGGCCATCCTGCGGCGTTTCAAGAAGCGCACGAGCCGGATTATCAACGAAATCGATGCCGCCGGGTATGAGCTCAGCCTCATTGCGGGGGTTCTCCGCAGATTAGAATCCGAGCGGTTCACCTCTCCGCGACCGACAGCGTTGCGAGCGAAACTGGATACCGAAGGCTGGCCTCCCTCAAGACGAATCGCGAAACTGAACAGGCTGATCGAATTGGTCGACTCCCGCAGAAACATGGCTGTCAAAGTTATCGGTCCGCTGCTGCTCTGGGATCTGCATCTCTCCTATTCGATCGAGAATTGGCGCAGAGTGTCCGGGCCGGCCATTCGCCGCTGGTTGAATGCCGTCGGCGAAATAGAAGCGATTTCATCGCTCGCCGGCTACTATTACGAGCATCCGGGCGATGTATTCCCGGAGTTTACGCCGGAACGGCCCTGCTTCGACGCGACGGCGATCGGTCATCCGCTGCTGGATGAAAGCCGGGTGGTGCGCAGTGACGTCCGCCTCGACGGCGAGTTGCGCTTCCTGGTGGTAAGTGGGTCGAATATGTCGGGGAAAAGCACTTTGCTGCGCACGCTTGGGATCAACGCCGTGCCGGCGCAAGCAGGCGCCCCGGTGCGCGCTAAACGGCTGATCATGTCACCCTTGGCTATTGGCGCCTCGATAAGGATAACGGATTCTTTGCACAGCGGCGTCTCCCGTTTTTATGCCGAGATCCTGCGGATCCGCCAGATCGTTAATCTAACCGGCGGAATATTGCCGGTATTCTTCCTGGTGGATGAATTTCTGCAAGGGACCAACTCGAACGACCGGAGCGTGGGAGCGGAAGCCCTGGTACGGGGCCTATTGAGGCGCGGCGCTGTGGGTCTGATCACCACCCACGATCTGGCTCTCGCGGAAATTGCCGGAAGGCTGGGGAGACAAGCGGCCAATGTCCATTTCGAAGATCGGATCGATGGCGGCCGAATGTACTTCGATTACAAATTGCGACACGGCGTGGTGCAGACTAGTAACGCGATCGAGCTGATGCGGTCGGTGGGGCTGAGTGTTTAAGGCCTGCGGGATTCCAACGGATGCCGCTCCTATCCGGCGTCCCGGGCAGCGGCCTACCTCTGCTTGGCCTTGATGAAATCCATCTCGGTCTGCTTCGGAATCCCCGGCTCGAAGCACCGGCGGCAGCGCGCTTCGTAAATATCCGACGCGCCCACTACGATCAGATCCTCCGACCCCCGCAGCCGCTGCGTGTGTTTCGCCGGATTCCCGCAGCGCACGCAGATCGCCAGCGTCTTGGTGATGGATTCCGCATGCGCCAGCAGATCCGGCATGGGGGCGAACGGCCGCCCCATGTAATCGGTATCGAGGCCGGCGATAATCACCTGCTTGCCGCTATCGGCTAGTTTCTGCGCCACATCCACAAGCTGCGGCCCCATGAAATTGGCTTCGTCGATCCCGATCACTTCGGACCGCCAATCGATGCGGTCGAGGATCTCGCCGGCGCCGCTCACTACCTGCGACTTCATCCGCAGATCGCCGTGGGAGACGATTTCGTCCTCGGAGTAGCGGGTGTCGATCGCCGGCTTGAATACCTCCACTCGCTTGCGCGCAATCATGGCGCGGCGCAGGCGGCGGATCAACTCTTCGCTCTTGCCCGAAAACATGGGTCCGCAGATGACTTCGATCCAACCGACGTTGCCGGTGATAATGTCCATGAATCCGATGTTAACCCGCAAGGCTTACCGGGTTCTGCTGGGCCCCGCGTGGGGCAGGTTGCTAACCTCAATGTTGCAGGGCGGACCCCCTGGTCCGCGGCCGCCCCCTGGTCGGCCTCTCTGGGATGGCATGGGGCTGATTTGGCTGGGCGAAGAGCGGGTCCAGCGGGACCCGCGCGGACCAGGGGGTCCGCGTCCCCGATCGGCCTGTGGTCCGTCGCGCCTTGGCGATTGCAGTATCATGAGACTCATCCAACCTTGCATGATCCTCACCATCTTCAACGCTTTGTAGAGGCCCAGGATCACGTCTACGACCAGGTATGCTCGGAACTACGGAAGGGCGATAAGCGAGGCCATTGGATCTGGATTATTTTCCCGCAAATTAAGGGCTTGGGCCACAGTGCGACTGCGGCGAAGTTCGCAATTTCTTCGCGGGAGGAGGCCATAGCGTACCTCGAGCACCCGATACTTGGGCCGAGGCTAAGAGAATGTACGCGGCTGGTGACGCTTGTGGAGGGACGTTCACTAAACCAGATATTTGGCTATCCCGATGACCTGAAGTTTCGATCTTCCATGACTCTGTTCGCCCAAGTCACGGCTGACAACCAGGTTTTTGTGGAGGCGTTGGAGAAATATGGCGGTGGTGAATTCGACCGCTTGACGCTGGAGCGGCTGTGATCGGCGACGCCGGAGCGATGGCATCCGGGTAAACCATCCGGGTCAGCCAAGAGGGGTCAATCGGGAATGCGCATCACGCGGATCTCCGCGGCCGAAAATTCCGCGCCGGGCTTCAGCTTACCGTCTTCGCCAAGCTGGTCCCATCCGGAGTTCGCGATGAAGTGGAAGTCGCGGCCCGTTACCACCCCATGCGTCGGCTGGCCCAATCCCGGCCAGTTGGCCTCCACCGTCTGCCAGCTCAGCGCCCGCGTGAGACCCGCGTCGAGCGAGATGCGAATCACGCGCGGCGGAGATGTGCCATTGCGGATCGCGATCAGCGATGCGCCCGCGAGATACAGCCCGTCAATTCCCGCCAGCGAAAGCTCCGGCGGATGTTCGAGCAGCTTGACGGATTTCGTCTTGAGGTCGAGAATGCCGATGCCGCGCGAGTAATCCGGCACGAACAACCGGCTTCCATCGGGAGCCAGCGCCGGAGTTTGCGGCGACCGGAACGTACCCGGCGCCACCAGCAACTCCAGGCCGCGGCGGGCGGGGTCCAGGTGGTAGACGGCGCCGGAGCCGTCGGAAACGTACACGTCGCCCGCCGGACCGATGGTCATGTCGCCAAGAGCGTGCTTGCCCGGCTCCTTCACGTCGTAGCGATGCAGCAGCTTGCCGGAATCCAGGTCGTATTCGAGCAGTGCGGAGCGGCCATCGGCGGCAGCGGTAAATGCCAACGCCTCGGGCATGGCGGCGGTAGTTGCCCAGAGCGTACGCCGCTTGGAGTCGGCGCGCAAAGCCAGCATGGCCCATATGTCGCGCTGCCCTTCCGGCACGAAATCGGCGGCGCCCCCGTTCGCGGCGTGCCCTTTCACGGCGTGCCCTTTCACGGCATGCCCTTGCAAATCGATGGCGACGATCTTGCCGTGCCGCACGCTGCTTACGAAGAAGCGGCGAGTGGCGGCATCGTAGGCGATGTCTTCGGCCACCAGATCGGGCTCCGGCAGTTTCACGAACGGCTTGCTGGACGTCACCGGCTGCCTGGCGGCGTCGAGTCGCGCAACGGCCGCGCGGAAGGCTTGGTTGTCGCGAACCGCGGCGAAATCCGGATCGACGGCCAGGTTTGCGAAAGTCAAGCCGGATTTCGAGAAGATCGTCAGCCAATCTAGCGCGGCTTTGTTGTTGCCGGACGCGGCCTCTACTTTCGCCAGACGATAGACGATGTCCGCACGCCCGTCGAGCAGTTCATGGAGGCGCGTCAGGTGAGTCCGGCAGTCGTCAAATTGCCTGGCTCCGCAAGCGTTCGCGGCGGCGGCGGATTCCTGCGCGTATTGGTCGATCCAGGAAGATTCGGCCGCCGCCGCGAGAAACACCACGCCCGCAAGAGCATAAGTGGGGCGGGCCCACGGCCTGCCAAGACCGGCGATCTTCGATAGATCTTTCACACAGCTCTCATGGGCCGGGCTCTGGTACCACGGTCATGGGCCCGCCGCACGCGGCCTCCTTTACGCGCTCTTCCAATTCCTCCAGCGCGCCCGCAAAGAAATGGTCCGCCGCGTCGATCCATATTAGCCGCTTCGGCTCGGCCACCTTGAGATATATTCGCTCAAAATCCGGCCGGGGGCCAAATTCATCGTGCGTGCTGTGAATGAAGATTTTGGGCACGGCGCACTCCGCCAGGAATTCCGCCGGTCCCATGCGCGTCGCAAATCCCGCCGCCAGCAGGAACTGCGCGGCGCCGGTTTCGCGGCGGGCGCCTAACCGATCTGGGGCACAATCGCCGAGATCGCCGGGTTGACAGACGGAAGCGTCTGTCCCACGCTGCTGCGCAAGGGCTTGCGTTCTTGTGGGGCCGGCGCTTTCGCCTGCCAAGTGCGACAGAGCCGCCAAATCCCCAAGACCCAGTTCACAACCCAGTTGCATAATAGCCCGTGAGCCGAACGAAAAACCCGCCAGAGCGAATGGCAACTCCGGATAGCGCGTGCGCACATATCCCAGCGCCGCGCGCGCGTCTTCGATCTCGCCGGCCATGTACCCGTGGCCGCCTTCGCTCCGGCCCACGCCGCGGAAGTTGAAGCGCAATACCACGCAGCCCGCGCGCCGCAATCCGCGAGCCATGCGGTAAACCACCTTGTTGTGCATGGTCCCGCCATAGAGCGGGTGGGGATGGCACAGTATCGCCGCCAGACGCGGCGCTTGATCGTCCGGCTCCTCAAGCAGCGCTTCCAGGCTGCCCGCGGGCCCCGCGAGCGACAGCGATTCGATGCGGCGCGCCACTTCAGTTGGTGCGGTAATTGATGAACTGCATGTCGATGCCGAAATCGCTATTGCGCAGAAGCTGGATCGCCTGTTGCAGCGTGTCGCGATCCTTGCCGGCAATGCGCACAAAATCGCCTTGGATCGAGGCCTGCACCTTCAGCTTGCTGTCCTTGACCTTCTTCACGATCTCGCGCGCCTTTTCGATGGCGATTCCCTGTTGCAGCGTGATTTCCTGCTTCACGGTGGATCCGGCCGACGGGATGATTTCGCCAAAGGCGAGTCCCTTGAGCGGCACCTTGCGCTTCACCAGTTTCGATTGAAGGATCTCCACCACCGCCTTGAGCTTGAACTCATCCGAGCTGGCCAGCAGAATCTTATTGTCCTTCTCTTTCACTTCGATGCTGGACTTGGAATCCTTCAAGTCGAAGCGGGTTTGGATTTCCTTGGACGCCTGCTGCACGGCGTTGAGCACTTCCGGCATTTCGATCTTGGAGACTACGTCAAAAGTGTTGTCGGGCATAAATTATTCCGATTCCGGCCGGCCCGCTTCGATGCCCAGCAGAGAGCCGCGAACCCGCAGCGGGTGGACGCGCCGAACCGCTTCGATGCGGTCCGCGAGGGGCGACGGCGCGGGCTTATTCGAACCCGGCGCGTGCGCCTGCTCCAGCAGCTTCGCGTCGGATTTCCGGCTCTGCAGAGCGACCACCACGCGGCGGGAAATCTCCTCGGCCATGGCATCCATGGAGGCGTCCAGCGCCAGCATCACGGCCGCGCGAACCTGCTCGGCATCCACCACTGCCACAAAAGGCGTGGATGGCCCGGCCGGAGACGGCGCTGTAGCGGCGCCGCCGGCGCCCGGTTCCGCACGCCGCTCGTTAGCCGCCGCCTCCGCCAACTGCCGCACGGCTGCCACCAGCGCAGTCGCCTCGAACGGTTTCTTGAGCGACCCGTCCGCTCGCACGTATAGCGCCCGCGCCTCGTCGATGGGTTCCAGCACGCCCGCCGTGAGAATCACGCGCACATGCCGGTGACGCGGGCTCATCTTGAGATATTGGCAGATCTCGTAGCCGGTGCGGCCGGGCATCACCGTGTCGGCGATCACGATATCCGGATCTACGTCTTCAATGCGCACCAGCGCCGTATCCGCATTGCTGACGGTGACCACTTCGAAGCCCTCGCCGGTGAGTATCCGCTCGCCGATACGTTGCGCGTGGGGGCTATCGTCGACCAGCAGAATGCGGCTCATTGCTGTTTTATCGGATCGGCCGGTTTGCTGGTTGTATCGCTTTGTTTACCCGTGGTATCGCTGGTCTTTTTCGTGGAATCGCTCTTCCTTTTGGCAGCATCGCTCTTCTTTTTCGCGGCCGCCTTCTTCTTGACGGTCTTGGGTTTGGCGGCCACGCCGGTGTGATTCTGCGGAGTCCCTGCCGCAGCCGAGTTCACGGGGCTGGTGGCGTTTACAAGACCGGCGGCGCCCGTCGATCCCGGCGCTCCCGCAACTCCTTCGGCCGGCTTGGCGCCCGTACCCGCAGCGGCTGGCGCGGCTCCCGTAGCAGCCCCCGTAACATCCCCCGTAGAGGCGCCTGGAGCACCGCCGGCTGCTCCGGCGCGCGCATCGGGTTTCGTGTTCAGCACATCGGCGCTGGCCGGCGGCGCCGTGGTCGCGGTCACTTCATTGGTCGCCGCACCCTGTCCGGCAGACGCCGGCGGAACACTATACGGAACCGTCGGCGCCAACCTGCCCATCACCGGCGTGCCCGATTTCGCCGCGGTGTTCAGATTGGGATGATCGTTGAAGGGTCCGGTCGCCTTGCTGACCAGGCTGCGCTTGGCGATGTTCTCCTTTTCGTACTTCATGCGCGAGAGAGCCACCGGGTCGGCTTCCGGAACGGGGCGCTTCATCTCTTCGAGGCGCGCCTTGGCATCGTCCACATGCGCGCTCAGCGGGTAATCCTTCACAATCCTGCTGTACGCGACGGCCTGCTGATCTTCGAAGCGGTCGCCCATGTGCTGGTAGTCTTCGGCTTGCAGCCACAATGCTTCGTCAGCCCTGCTATAGAGCGGGTACTGGTCGGTAAGCGCCTGGAAGCGATTCGCCGAGGCCGGGAAACTGCCCTTCTTGTAGTAGAGGGAGCCCACTTTGTATTCGCGGTCGGCCAATATTTCCTGAACGTTGCGCAGCATCTGCGCCACTTCCGGCGCGAATTTGCTGTTGGGGAACTGCACCAGCACGTCGCGGCACTCGTCGTCGGCGCGGAAGGCGTGGGTGGGGTCGCGGTCGCTCTTGTCCATCTGCTGATATTGCATCTTGCAGATTTTCTCTTGAGCCTCGGCCGCTTCTTCCATGGCCGGATAGAACAGAATGAAGTCCTTGTACTCCGCCTCCGCCTGCGCCAGGCCGTGCGAGCCGCCCTCGCGGAACCAGCTATCGGCGTAGAGCAGCTTGGCCTTGGCCAGGTATTCGCTATTGTCGTAAGTGTTCATGAGCGTCTGCAGCGTCAGACGCGCGCGCTCATAGCGCCCGTGCTCCACATTGTTCATGGCGCTATCGAACAGCACCTTATCGGGCTGCTGGGTATTCTTGGTGATGGGGTTTTCGTAGGCCTTTTTGCGGCAACCGCTGGAAAGCGCCAGCGCCGCCAGAGCGGCCATGATCGCGGTATATCGGAGGACGTTTTGAAACATATAAATTCCTATTTTACGCTGCACGCGGGCAGAAACCACGAAGCGCGTTCACACGAGTGTGAACGCTGCACGCAGGAGTGCGTGCGCCACGATGGCACTGACAGTTCCTTACCCGGCATATTAAGAGCACTCAGCACGTAGCTCAACATGTAACGGCGTTGGCGCCCGCCGCAATTCTTTGCATCTCGCGTACGGTATTTTCGGGATCGGCGCTGTGAAAGATAGCCGACCCTGTTACCACCCAATCACACCCGGCGCGAACCACGTCGGTAAGATTATCCAGATGCACTCCGCCGTCAATCTCAATTGGCAGCCGTAACTTCTTTGCCCTTCGCATCCCGGCCAGCTTGCGCACCTTGTCGAGAACATAAGGGATCAACCGCTGCCCCCCGAATCCTGGATTTACGCTCATGAGGAGCACGTAGTCCGCCACTTCCAGAACGTCCTCCAATACCGACACGGGCGTGGCCGGGCACAAAACCACGCCCGCCATCGCGCCTTCCTTCTTGATCAGTTCCAGCACGCCGTCCAAATGGCGGCAGGCTTCATAGTGTACCAGCACCGAGTTGGCGCCTGCATGGACGAAATCCGCGGCGTAACGGCCGGGATTCTCGATCATCAAATGAACGTCAAGGTGCGATTTCGTCGCCTTGCGAACCGATTCCACCACCGGCGGCCCAATTGTGAGGTTATCCACAAAGTGGCCGTCCATCACATCCAGATGAAGCATGGTGGCGCCGCCGCGCTCCACGCGCGCGATCTCCTCTGCCAGGCGGGCGAAGTCCGCCGACAGAATTGAGGGAATAATTTCAATCATTTGCGGGCTATTTGTATTTTATCACAGCAGCGAAGAAACCATCGCCCGCATCGCGCCCCGGAAGGCGCTGCAGAGTCTCCATTACAAGCTCCCCAGGAACCACCGCCACCACCGCTTCGTTCTCTTCCGGCTCCAGCGAACAAGTGGAATAGACCAGCACGCCGCCAGGCGCCAGGGCCGCGCGCGCGTTGGCCAGAAGGGCAGTCTGGCGGCGCTGCAGATCGTCAAGATCGGCCGGCCGCAGCCGCCATTTGATTTCGGGGTTGCGGCCCAGCGTGCCGGTTCCCGAGCATGGCGCGTCCACCAGGATGCGGTCAAAGGCGCGCGCGAACGGCAGCGGCTGCGTGCCATCGAGGACGACCAGGCTCGCGTCGAGATTTTCGAGCATGCCTTTCATTTGGATCAGGCGGTGGAAATGCAAGTCGGCGGCAATGCATCGCACGCCCGATTCGAGCGCTTGCGCAGTCTTGTTGCCGGGCGCGGCGCATAAATCGAGAAACGTCTGGCCGGCTTCGAGGCGCAGCAACGGCACGATGGATTGGGAGCCGATATCCTGGCGCCGGGCAACTGGGGACGAGCCCGCGGCCGAAATGCGTACGTACTTTTCGGGCTCTTCCAGCGCGGCGCGCGCGATGGCCGCGGCGGCCTCGGCGCCGTAACGGCTCTCCCACCGGGCGAGAAGCCACTCCGGACACGAGAGTTCTATCTCGCGTGTGGGCCATGTCACTGCGTCGCGCGTCACCTTGCGAAGCACTGCATTCACGAAGCCCATCGCCGAGCGCTTGTGCGCGCGCTTCACCAGCTCTACGCTCTCTGCTACGGCGGCGTGCGGCGGGATGCGCTCCAGGTAACGAAGCTGATAGATGGCCATGCGGAGCGCGACGCTTACTTCGGGATCGAGCTTCCGGCGCCGGCCGGAGTAATGCCCGATGAGGTAATCGAGCTGCGCGCGGTAGCGCAACACGCCGAAGACAATCTCCGAGGCGAGGCCGGCATCGCGCGAATCTAGCGTATTGGTATGGGTGATGAGGAGGTCGGACGCGTAGCCGCCGGATTCTACTTTTAGCAGGATGTCGAAAGCGGCGATGCGTGCGGTTGCGGGCATTTTAGTTTTCACTCAAGTGGGGTTGTTTAGCTGCGGCCTGGCCCAGGGGGCGCCCCAATCGGCTTTTTGATTTTTCCTGTGAACTTTGCCATTTGGGTACTCTTGTTAGCGATTCGAAAGCGGCGTCAATGGGTTGAGAGTTTCGAGTAACTCGCGGCAGGCCGATTTGCCAATCGGCCGCAGGTTTACCGACCTGCCCCACAAGTTCAAGTGCAGAGTATAGTTACAAGGCGCCGTTACCAAGTGCAAGCGCTAAGTCAGTTACAAGATGCATGTGCAAGAGCATGGCAGCCAATCATCCTTTATTACTCCTTTCAGCGGCTGCGGAGACGGATGCTTTCCCAACCGAAGTCGGACAGCCATCCGCCATCCACGCGAAGGGTTTCGCCGTTGACGAAACCGCTCAACTTCGGATCGGCGAGAAAGGCGACGGCCTGCGCGATGTCCTCCACGGTGGCGAAGCGTCCCATGGGAATGCGGCGCGTGATGTCCTCGTCGGTGTAACCGGCGCGGATCTGGTCGGCGGCGTCCATTTCGGTCTTCACCCATCCGGGACAGACCGCGTTCGAGCGCACGCCGCGGCCGCCCCATTCCGCAGCCAGAGTCATGGTGAGGCCGATCAACCCGTGCTTGCTGGAATTGTACGCGGCGCGCTCGGCCAGGCCGGCAAGGCCGGCGATGGAGGCGATATTAACGATGGATCCGAGCTTCTGCCGCAGCATGGTTGGGGCAAAGGCGCGGCACAAGAGGAACGGACCCGTCAGATTGACCTCCAGCACGCGCCGCCACTCGGCGGCTTCCACCTTCTCAGTGGGACGGATGAAGCTCATTCCGGCATTGTTGACCAGAACGTCGACGCGTCCGAAGCGCGCCAGCACGGCATCGGCGATGCGCGCGACATCGGCCTCGCTGGAGACGTCGCCGAGGACTTCGATGGCTTCGGCGCCGGCGGCGCGAACGGAGGCCTGCGTCTTCGCGGTGGAATTGAGATCGTTCAGGGCGATCGCGTAGCCCCGGGAAGCGAGCACCTCGGCGGAGCGGCGGCCGATTCCTTGGGCCGCGCCGGTGATGACGGCGATGGGAGTGGTATTGGACATTACCTTATAGATTAGGCGAAGCGGGCGCAGACCGCTAACTTTCGTCGGGCGGCCGGGAAGCGGAGACCGGATTCGGGTGAGTACTTTTGCGGGCTCATTGAGACGGCGATTCCGGCGGATCAGGCGGGCGGCGCCGCCGATCAAAAAATCAAATCGAAAAATCAAACCCATTTTGGAGTTTTCGGGTGAGGGCTTAGGTTCGCTGTCGACGAACCAAGTACGGGGTTGGCCGAGGGCGGCGTCGATTTCGCTGTGGGGGCCTTTGGGACACTTTGGGACTCTTTGGGACACTTTGGGCCCCCAGCGGTTGGCGGCGCATTATTGGGCTGATTGAGTCGCCGATTCCGGCCGATTCGGACGGGCGATGCCGCTAATCGAAAAATCAAACCCATTTTGGAAGCTCTCGGGTGAAGGCTGAAGATCGCGGCTGTCGGCGAACCAAGTAACGGGCTCGGCCGAGGGCGGCGATTTCGCCGTGGGGACCTTTGGGACACTTTGGGACCAGCGGTTGGCGGCGGATTTTATCGGGCTGATTGAGTCGCCGATTCCGGCTGATGGGGGGGCGATGCCGCGAAATCGAAAAATCAAACCCATTTTGGAAGCTCTCGGGTGGAGGCTGGAGATCGCGGCTGTCGCGAACCAAGTACGGGCTTGGCCGGGGGCGGCGTCGATCTCACCGTGGCCCCGTCCGGCGCCGGAGTTGCCGGGTCCGTCGCAGAGGCCGACGGCGAATGTGGTCCTTTCCAGAGCGCGGGCGGACCGGAGGCGGCAGCGGTCTTCGGCGGCCGACTGGGCGGGATTGAGTTCCGTGGCGCTAATGGGCCGTAAGGTATCGCGGATGCCCGCAAGTGCTGTCGAAAGGAGGTTGGTCTTGCGGGGTGGTCTTCGGAGGGGTGAACACACAAATTTGGCCAATCAGGCGGCGGGTAATGGGACGGGTGCGGCACTTGCGTCCCCCGGTTCTGGTGCCGGTGAGTTTCTGGGCCGTAGCGGCATTGGCGGCCAGTTGAGTGCGATGTCATGTTTTATAACCTCGGAGGAGGCGAGCGACGGAAAAAGCGGCCTGGTGGTTTCTATGCCGGGTCGCTTTCGCCGCCTATGTCGGGACGGCCCGCCGCTCTTGATTAAACAATACACGCCGGATTTGGGGCTGGAAGGATTGATTCCCGGCAACAGATTGAAAATAAAGGAAAAACATATTTCAAAGTGGCGTGATCGTGAAGCGTGCCTTATGCCGGCACCGGATTATGCCGAGTGCCGCGGGGATCGGTTTGCTAGGAGCGATGAGAAGCCGCGGCGGAAGCTTTGCGGATTTGACCTTGCGAGGTGCAGCCCCTGACAGCGCGGATACATGCCAGAACGTTCGGGTACCTCATGGCCGATTGCTGGTGGTTAGGCCTATTATCGCCAAGAATCACCGCGGGCCAACGGCGGCAGTCCTCGCGATGAGCGGACGATGCGGCGAGTTGGTTAGGCGGATGCAAGCGCGTATCGATACTAATCGAGCTAGCTTTCCCCGATCGCGACTTAACCGGCCCGAGCCGCCCAAATCCGAGCTTTGTACGAGTGGCGCGTGATCCGACCAGAACCTGTCGGCGAGTGACTTGGTGATATTTCGCTCGTTGCCGCCGCGCAAGGATCGCAACACCGATGAGTTGCGGCAGGCAAGCCTGCGCAGCCAATCGAGAAGAGCGCGGCGGGCGCGAGTCTGTTGGCGCAAATCATTGTTGGTAAGTTTGCATCATACCTCTTGATCGATGGCGCCACACTCTCTATTCGCCGCGTCGAATATGACATCGAAAGGAAATCAAAGCACTCGGCCAGTCTGGGCTCCCTCGCGCCGATCGGATCGCAAAAACCCTTCTGGCCGCCGCGCCACAGATGCCATAGCTTACACTCAAACTACATGCTCAACCGGGGCTATGCCTACACCACAATCATCAGCAGCAAATACCATGGACAAACCCTGCTCTCCCACTTGGCAAGCCTTTACCCCCACTCAACCCCACAAGCCTGGCAACAAAAACTGAACAACGGCGAAGTCACCCTCAACGGCGTCACCGCCACCGGAAGCGAATCGGTCACTTTAGGCCAAACCCTTGTCTGGAACCGTCCACCCTGGATCGAACCAGTCTCCCCTCAGCACTTCGAAGTCCTGTTTGAAGACCCCCATCTGTTGGCCGTCAACAAACCCAGCGGGCTGCCCACCCTCCCCGGCGGCGGCTTCATGGAAAACACCCTCCTGCGCTTGGTGCGAAAGCAAACCCCCAACGCAAACNNAGCACGACGCCTACGAAATCCTGACACCCATCGGCCTCGTACCGCACCCGCTCATCGGTTCCGTGTGGGCCGCCAACCCAAGTGGCAAACCGTCAAAGTCATTGGCAAAGGTGATCTCACGCACCACCAGCACCACAACATTTGAGGTGAGCCTAAATTCGGGCCGCTCTCATCAAATCAGAATCCATCTGGCATCCATCGGCCATCCCCTGGTAGGCGATCCTCTGTACGGCTTAACCGGCCAGCCTCTTGAAATTCTCCCCGGCCTCCCCGGCGATGGAGGATATTTCCTGCACGCCCAATTTCTGAAATTCCACCACCCCATCACCGGAGAACAAATCAATCTTGAGGCGGCTTTGCCGTCCGGATTCTCATTGCATCGGTAGGTTCACGGCGGGAATCAAATCAGGGTGGCCGTTGAAGCCTGCGCGACCCCGCCATTCCGAATCCTAACGAAGCGAGTTTTATTACACTCCGATAATGGGGTTAACGGAGCTCTGTACGAGTGATACGGACGGAGGGTGGCCAGGCCGCCAGTTGGCTCCGAAAAGTGGACCTCGACTGGCCTATATCGTCGTCAGCGGACCCGACCGGTTGACAACGATTCGGCATCGGGAAGATGGATACGCCTAGCCCAGCGATCCAGAACGCTCTGAAGGTCGGTACTCTTGACGGGTTTTGAAAGATAATCGTCCATGCCAGCCGCCAGACAAAGCTCCCGGTCCCCTTGCATGGCGCTGGCAGTCATAGCGATGATCGGGATACGCGGGCGCTTGTCTTCGTCTTCGCGTTCGCGAATGGCCTGGGTCGCTTCGAGGCCGTCCATCTCGGGCATCTGACAGTCCATAAGAATCAGGTCATAAAGCGACTTTTCCCACATTTCAACCGCCTCCTTCCCGTTGGCGGCCATGTCTACGCGGAAATGGAGCTTCTCCAGGAGTTTCCCCGCCACTTTTTGATTCACAATATTGTCTTCCGCCAGTAGAATTCGGCATCGCGGAGGTTCCGGCGAGGCGGCGGCATTCGCCGTCCTGGCTTCAATCGCCCGAAGGGGGGAAAGGATGGACGGCGGCGCCTCCGGGTTGCAGACTGCCTCCAGGGTATCGAAAAGGAGAGACGGCTTTACGGGTTTGGTGAGATAAGCGGCGAAACCAGTTTTTCGAAGGCGGGCGAAATCGCCCCGCATGCCCGCCGAACTCAGCATGATGAGACGGGTATCTTGGAGGAGGCGATCGGCCTTGATGGCGCGGCCGAGCATCTCACCGTCCATCTCCGGCATCATGTAGTCGACCATCGCTACATGGTAACTATCGCCGGTTTGCGCGGCCGCGCGGAGTAGTTCCAGAGCTTCCATCGCGGAGCTGGCTATATCGAACCTGATCTCCCGGCTGTGCAACCGCTCACCAAGGATGCGCCGGTTCACCTCATTGTCTTCCACCACGAGCATACGGCAGGCGGTCAGATCGATCGCGTATCGCGGTCCGGGCGGCGCTATACGGTCCAGCGGTAAGCGCAAAGTGAACCAGAATGTCGATCCCTCGCCCGGAGCGCTCGATACTCCGATGGCGCCGCCCATCAGTTCCACGAACTTTTTGGAGATTGCCAAACCCAAGCCCGTGCCCCCAAATCTCCGGGTGGTCGAGCTGTCGGCCTGGCTGAATTTCTGGAATAACAGGTTCTGCTTCCCGGCCGGGATGCCAATGCCCGTGTCGTGCACCGAGATGCGGAAGTTGGTCCCGGATTCCGTTGCGTCCTGGCTTTCCACGTCAATCAGGACGTAGCCCCGCTGAGTGAACTTGATGGCGTTGCCCGCCAGGTTGAGAATGATCTGGCGGAGGCGCCCTGGATCGCCAATGACGTCGCGCGGCGCGCCTGGGGCATACCGCAATACGAGCTCGATCCCCTTTTCTTCGGCCTTCGCCGCTAACAGACTGGCCACATTTTCGACCGCGACGCACAGGTCGTACGGGATCGCTTCGATGGTCATCTTTCCCGCTTCAATTTTCGAGAAATCCAGAATGTCGTCGATGATCGTGAGCAGGGCCTCGGCCGAAACGAGGGCGATCTCCGCTTGCTCGCGCTGTTCGGGTTCGAGACGGCTGTCGATCAGGAGCCCGATCATCCCTGTCACGCCGTTCATCGGAGTGCGGATTTCATGGCTCATATTGGCAAGAAACTGGCTCTTGGCAAGGCTTGCCGCTTCCGCCGCTGTCTTTGCCGCTTCCGCTGCGCGGCGCGCCTCGCGGATACGCCGCAATTGCCAGAGCACAATGGCGAGGCCGATCACGAGGCCGGCCGCGCTACGCTGGAAGACCTCGGTGCGCCGGTTGGCATCCATCAGCTCGTAGATGCCCGCCGTTTCGGCGCTGGAATACAGCGAGTATTTGTTGAACAACTCCTCCAGCGCTCCCTCGGCTGCCATGCGCCCCACTTCGATACGCAACGCATCGGCCTCCCGTGCGCTCTTCAAGGTGGAACTAATGCCCAGTTTTAGCGGTTTGCCCCTTATGGGAGTGACTCGCAAATCGGCTGTCTCACAGCCATGGGGCTTCTTCAAGATGAAGGCGCCCAGCGCTTGGGTCAGCGCATAAGCAGCGGATGCCTCGCCTGTGCAAACAGCGTCAACCGCGGCCAATTCGCCCTCGGTGTGGATGGGCACGGCCGCTGGAGCCGCCAACAGGAGCTGGCTCTCCACAGCAAGTCCGTAAGCCACGCGCACGCCATCCCACCGCTTGGGCGGCGCACCTTTGGTCACCAGACTGTAGTCGACGGCCAGCCACGGCTCCGTGGTATACCTTACGCTCTTGCTATCGTTTCGTTTCCGATTAGGCAGCACCATACCCAAGGGCCAGAGGTCAATCTTGCCAGTGTCGAAGGCCTTGGCGGGGCCTTCGGGACAGTCCACCCAGATCAAATGAATACCGATACGGCTTGCCGCGGCAGCAAGCACTTCCACCGCCAGCGAGTCCACGCGGCCTTCGGGACTGAGCGATTTGGAGAGCGAATTGTTGCCCATACCGGCGCGGAGGACGACATGGGAGCGGTCGTGGGGCAGCCAGTAGGCGTAGAGCGACGCGAGCGTGGCGCAGACCCCACCGATCGCGGCGAGGGCGTAATAACGCCTAATGGGACCGGGCATTCTATTAAACACATCGGCTGTCTTGGGGAAGGACTCTAGCGAAACCACAATGATTCTTGATGGCCGCCGGCGCAAAGCCTACTTCGGCCAGCCGTGGAATTTCCAACCGGTCGCGGTAGCAGGCGACGAACGCGCTTGCCGTGGCTCGAGTTACGTTTTGAAACGGATGGGCGATTGTGGATGGATGGTCGGCAAAACCGGCCAAGCTCCGCCCGTTCTCCCGGGGGAGTGGAAGTAGCCTTCGGCGAGGCGCCGATGACTCTGTTGTGGCGCTGAAAAGCCGCAAATGCAAGGGGGGCACGGACGCCGCCTCGATTGCTCCAATCAAGCGTCACTCGCCGAAATTGATCCCGCAGCCCCAGCGACCTCGCAGTTGGCCCCAAACGGCCATATGGGAAGTGTCGCCCGCATTAGTCCCGCCAAGTCGGCTTGGGGCAGATTCGGGCGCCTCCGAATAAACTTGATGTCTGAGCGAATGCCCGGCCTCCGCTTCCGTACAGGAATGCTGTACAATACCAATTGGGTGCATCATGCCGAGTGAAACGACGTACACCAGCCTCCGTGAAAATCTGGCCAGCGTTCTCGATCGGGTAGTGGACCAGCAGGAAACCGTGATCGTTCGGCGGCGGGGAGCGCGCGACGTCGCCCTTCTTCCGGCCACCGAACTCGCCGGTCTCATGGAAACGGCACACCTGTTACGGTCGCCACGGAACGCACGGCGTCTCCAATCGGCGTTGCGACGAGCGGAGCACGGGCGGACCAAGCCTGGGACGGCAGCGGGACTGCGTCGAGAGATTTTAGGTGAAGCGAGATCCTAAACGGGTCGCGGTCTTTCAACCTGAGTTCCGGGAGGACCTTCGTTTTTGGGTCAAAACCGAACGCAGCACTGCAATCAGAGCGCTGGATCTGGTCGAGGCAGCGATGCGAGATCCATTCCAAGGGCTGGGGAAGCCTGAGCCTCTCAGATATGTGCTGGCAGGCTGCTGGTCGCGTCGTGTCAGCCAGGAACACCGGTTGGTGTATCGTGTCACGGATGAAGCCATTGATTTCCTCCAGGCTCGATACCATTACTGAAACAGAATCGCCCTGGCGCAGCCCTCCCCGGACCGATTACTCCCCGCAAGCCGGCTTGGGTCAGCCGGCCTTTTCGGCGCCGGCCGGCCTGGGTTGAAATGCCGTCGCTCGCTTGCGCAACGGCCGTCAGTGGCGCTGGACTACTGTTGCGAAAATTCCCTTCCCACCAGCAAAAGCTCAAGAGGTCTGGCTTTGGGAGGTCGCCACCGATCAACCTAAAAACGGCAGTTNNCGTGAGTGGCGTTTCAACTGCCGTTCTTAGGATCAACCGGGATTAGGCCAAGCCGGAGGCCGAACATTGGCAGAGGGCGTTATTCTAACGCCTATGACGGACCAGGGGTCCGCCCCATCCGGTCGCGACAAAGTAAGCGGCGTTACACGGACTATGTCCACGATTTCTTCGCGGTTGCCACTCCGATGCCGATGCCCTACAATTTCGTCATGCCCTCGCAATTGGGGTCCGGGGTGGGAAGATCCGATTTCGCCTCCACGCAATGGAGTATGGTGCTGGCGGCCAAAGGGGACGGCGCATCCATTGCCATGGCGGATTTGTGCGCGGCGTATTGGCGTCCGCTTTATGCTTATGTGCGGCGCTGCGGGCGGTCCGTCGAGGACGCGCAGGATCTTACGCAAAGCTTTTTCTCGCGCGTGCTCGAAAAAGACTATCTGCAGCATGTGGACCCGGCTCTCGGCAAGTTCCGCGCGTTTTTGCTGGCGTCGCTCAAAAACTTCCTGACTAACGAGTGGCGGCGCGAACGGGCGTCGAAACGCGGAGGCGCCGCTCACATCGTGAGCATCGACGACATGACCCGCGCCGAGGACCACTATGCCGCGGGGCTCGCGATGTCGCAGACGCCGGAGCGGGTATATGAGCGCAACTGGGCATTGGCGCTGCTTGAGCGAACCACGGCGCGGCTGGCGCGCGAATTCGCGGCGGCCGGGAAGAGCCGCGTGTTCGACGCATTGAAGCCATACCTGACGGGCGACCGCGATGCCCGCTATTCGCAGGTGGCCGTGGAATTGGGGATGAGCGAAGTGACGGTGCGCGTCTCGGTGCACCGGATGCGCGGGCGTTTTCGCGACCTGCTGCAACTGGAAGTGGCGCAGACGCTGCCCGGCGCCGGCGATTCCCGCGACGTCGAAGAGGAACTGCGCTATCTGCTGACGGCGCTGTAACAAGCGCGCCGCATTTCTGTTAATACACTCAGGAGCGAACGGTGGCGGTTTCCACGGAATGCGACCAATGCGGACACCCGGTAGCGGCGGACGCGCCGTTGGGGCTATGCCCCAATTGCCTGCTGCGGACGGCGATCGAGGCCGGGGCCAGCCAGGCGCTGGCGCCGTTTCTGCCCAGGCTGCGCTATTTCGGCGATTACGAGCTGCTGGGCGAAATCGCGCGCGGCGGCATGGGCGTGGTCTACCGGGCGAGACAGGTAAGCCTGGAACGCACAGTGGCCGTGAAGATGATGCGGCCCGGTCTGCTTGCCACGGAAGCGGAGATCCGCCGCTTTTACGTCGAGGCGAAGACGGCGGCGCGGCTGCAACATCCCAACATCGTGGCGATTCATGAAGTGGGGGAGTTCGAAGGGCTGCACTACTTCTCGATGGATTTCGTGGAGGGGCCGAGCCTCGATGCGCTGGTGCGGGAGCGGCCGCTCTCATCGGCGGAGGCGGCGCGGTATGTGCAGGTTCTGGCGGAAGCCGTGCAGTATGCGCACGCGCAGGGCATACTGCATCGCGATCTGAAGCCTTCCAACGTACTGGTGGATACGGGCGGGCGGCCCAGGATAACCGATTTCGGATTGGCGCGTCCGCTGGAGGGCGACGCGGGAACCACGGCGGCGGGAACGGTGATGGGCACGCCCGCCTACATGCCTCCGGAGCAGGCTGCCGGGCAACACGACAAGCTGAGCCCGGCCAGCGACGTCTATTCTCTGGGCGCGATTCTGTATGAACTGCTGACGGGGCGGCCGCCGTTTCGCGGCGGGAACCAGATGGAGACGGTGCGGATGGTGCTGGAGGAAGAGCCGGCGCCGCCGCGCGAATTGAATCCCCAGATCGGCCGCGAGTTGGAAGCCATCTGCCTGCGGTGTCTGGAGAAGGAGCCGGCGAAGCGTTACGGGTCCGCCGCGGAACTGTCGGGCGAATTGGAACGCTTCCTGCGCGGCGAGCCGGGGCCAGCGCGGATGGCTGCGCTGCCCGGGCGTGCGTGGCGCTGGCCGATGGTTGCGGCGGCCTGTGCGGTGGTGGCGCTGGTGGTGGTCTTGGCGATGACGCTGGCCAGCCGCCGCCAACCAGCTCGATACCCCGGAGTGCTTGGAATAGTGAAGCCGGCCCCGGCCATCTCTACGCCGGCCAACTCTACGCCGGCCAACTCTAGGCCGGCCGCGCCTGCTCCGGCTGCTGCGCGTGCTCGGGCTCTTCCACCGCGCGTGATGGCGAAGGTTGCGGCGAAGAAGAAAGAGGCGGCCGCCGCCGTCGCGCCGGTTGGGTTTTCGATCTCGCCGAGTCGGGGGACCGGTTACGACCAGGCGTTCACGATGCAATTCGCCGATCCGAAGGGCGCCACCGACATCGCTATGGCGGAAGTGGCTTTCGGCGATCCCAAGGGAGACGGGGTCTGCGCGGTGTTTCTGGAACCTGACGCCGGGCGAGTGGAAATTCAATTCAACCCGAGCGGAGGTCCGGGGCTAAGGGTGGCGGGAATTGCGGGAACGCTCAATCGGATTGAAAACGCGGTGTGCCGGGTGGATTTAACCGAAGCTTCTTTTACGCTGCTGGAAAACAATTTGGAAGTGAAGCTTCCCATCGCTTTCAAGCCGGTGTTCGATGGCGAGAAGGCGATCGAAGCATGGGCGTGGGACAAGAAGGGAACCGTCCGGACCGAGAACCCGGTGAGCGGCGGACGGATAGGCGGATGGATAGTGGGTCCGGCCGCGGAGCAACATCGGTAGCGCAATTCTGATTTCAACCATTCTGATTTCAACCATGAGGTTACGCATGAGAAGAGAAGCGGCATTATTCGCGATAGCAGTATCCGGATTGTTGGGGCAATCGGCCGGTTCCGCGGTCTGGAATGAATTCTCGATCGGAGCGCCCAGCAAAGGCCCGAATAATTTCAGCCTATACGGGATACGGACTTCGCAAGTAACCATGAAGAAAGCCCTGGCCCGAGCATATGACGTACCGGAACATAGAGTTGTGGGGCCGGACTGGCTGCCGACGGAACGTTACGCGATCACCGCGCAGGTTAACGATGCGAAGGACTTTCAGCTATTGTTCCAGCAGGAATTGGCGGCGCGCTTCCATCTGTTGGCGCATCGGGAAATGAAGAATGTTCCCGTATATGCGCTGAAGAGCATCGAGGGCGGCTCACTCAAGCAGCCGCCGCCAAGCCCCGCTGGCGGACGCGGCGAAATTTCGGCCATGAGCATCAAGATAACGGGCTCCAGCGTTAAGGCTTTCGCGAACACGCTGGCGGACGTGATCGAGCGGCCGGTGTTCGACGAAACCGGCATGGGTGGAAACTTCGACTTTTATGTGGCCTGGAAGCACGGCAACCTGCCATCGCTTGAGGCCGCGGTGAAAGAGCAGCTTGGCATGCAGTTGGTGGAGGAGAGACGGAGCGTGGAGCTGCTGATAGTCGATCATATTGAGAAGCTACAGTTTCCCGAGCAGTGAGCTCCGCGGAATATGGCTACGGCCGGCGGATAAGAAAGCGGAGCGGCCAATCGGCGCACTTCGAGATTCCGATTCGCGGCGTGGTCTCAATGTCGATGGCTCGCGGCTCGGCGGGAGCGCGCACTACCAGGGGGCCGCGCGTAACGTCGGCGCCGTTGTGGGCGCGGGTGATGGCCAGGGCGAGAGTGAGCTTGCCGGGTCCCGAGGCGAGGTCCTCGGGCTTGCGGGCGGCGGGACGGCGGCGGCGCATGATATCGAGTCCCGCCACTGGCTTCAACGCGCGGATGAGTACGCAACCGGCCTGACCATCGGGCTCCGCTACCAGGTTGAGGCACTCGTACATGCCGTAGATCAGGTAGACGTAGGCATGGCCGGGCGGGCCGAAAATGACGCGGGTGCGGTCCGTGACGCCGCGGGCGGAATGAGACGCCAGATCGTCGCCGCCCAGGTAGGCCTCGGTCTCTACGATGATGCCGGCGGTGGGACCGTGGACCAGGACCTTACCCAACAGGCCGCGCGCAACTTCAATGGCGGGGCGGTTGTAGAAAGCGCGTTTGAGGATGGGTCCGAAGGTCATACCCGGTCTTTCAGTTTTACAATGAAATTCGGCTCTTCCGGAAAGGCTCTTCCGAAAAGGCTCTTCTGATAAACCATGCGACTATTCACGGCACTGGATTTACCCGGCGATATTATCGGCAGGATGGATGAGCTGTTGGCGCGGCTGCGTCCCGCGGCGCCCATTCAATGGAGCACGGCGGCGAGATTGCACATCACGGTCAAATTCATCGGCGTATGGCCCGAGGTGCGGCTGGAGGAATTGAAGACCAGTCTGGCGGGCGTGGCGGCGCGCGATCCGATATCCGTGCATCTTCGCGAACTGGGCGCGTTCCTCAATCCGAATAGGCGGCGGATTTTTTGGTGCGGCGTCGACGCTCCGGGGCTGGCTGAGCTGGCGGCCGATATGGAAGCAGCCACGGCTGCGCTGGGCGTCGCCAGGGAAGAGCGGGGTTACTCGCCGCACGTGACGCTGGCGCGGATTGAGGAGGGTTTCGACATGACGGCGCTGCGGACGGCGGTGGTCGCCGAATCCACGCTCGATTTTGGGCGCTTCGAAGCGCGCAGCTTCTTTCTTTACCAGAGCCGGTCGAAATCCGGCGGTCCCGTTTACACTAAACTTGCGGAATTTCCACTCTCTCATCCATGATGATGCCGCTACTCGCGGCTTCGATGGCGCTATAGAGCTGGGCGGTGCAGATGGGTTTGCTCAAATAGTCGTCCATGCCTGCTTCCAGGCATCGCCGGCGATCCTCCGGCATAGCGTTAGCGGTCATCGCGACGATCGGAAGCCTGTGCCGAAGATTGAGTCGGCGGATCGCCCGCGTTGCGGCATAGCCATCCATTACCGGCATTTGGCAATCCATCAAGACCAGATCGTAAATACCCAGGCTAACGGCGGCAACCGCCCGTTCACCGTCGACCGCCACCTCGACCTGGTGACCCATTTTCTCCAACAGCCGTACGGCCACTTTTTGATTCACGGCATTATCTTCGGCCAGCAGTATCCGCAGACGGCGCTTCGCGCGCCGAACCCCTTCCTGAGCCGGACGCCGCAGGTTGGCCGGACCGGCAGCCGTCCGCAGGGTGACAAAGATGCGGAAGCAGGTTCCAGATCCCAACTGGCTTTCCATTTGGAGCCGGCCGTTCATTAGCGCGATCAATCCGCGTGAAATGGTAAGCCCCAGGCCCGTTCCACCATAGCGGCGGGTTGTGGAGCTGTCAGCTTGCGTGAAAGGTTCGAATACGGACTTTTGAGCCTCCGGTGAAATTCCGATTCCGGTGTCGCTCACTTTGAACTGAAGCTCGACGGAATCGCCGCCCCGCTTCACGGCGGATAGTTCCACGCCGACGGAACCTTGCCCGGTGAATTTCACGGCATTCGACAGCAGGTTCAGCAATACCTGCCGAAGGCGCAGCGGGTCGCCCATTACCGCCGGGGGCAGATCCGGATCGCACTTCCGGAACACCTTGAGACCCTTGGCCCGAGCCGCCGGCGAGACTACCGCCAGCGCATCCCGCACCAGCGCCTCCGCGCTAAACGGGATTTGCTCCAAGGTGAGTTTCCCCGCTTCGATCTTAGACAGATCCAGAATGTCGTTAACCAATTGCAAGAGCGATTCGCCGCAGCTCCGGATGGTATCGAAGTTATCCCGCTGATCCTCGGTGATGCCGGAATCCTGCAGCAGGCTGAGGGTTCCTATGATCCCATTCATGGGAGTGCGGATCTCATGGCTCATGTTCGCCAGGAATTCGCTCTTGGCGCGCATGGCTGCCTCAGCGTCCGCGCAGGCTTGCTCGAGGCGCGCCACCATTTCCTTTTCCTTCGTAATGTCGATAGCTACCCCAATCAAACGCTGCAGCTGGTTCCCGGTGGCATCCCCATGCGCCTGAGTGCGTAACCAGCGGGAGGAGCCACCCCGCGGCAAGACCCGGAATTCGGCCTGAAACATCTTGCCGGTAGCGACCGTACCTTCGATGGCGGCGTGAAGCGTGGGCAAGTTATCGGGATGAACCAGGGCGCCCCACTCTTCCCCGGTTAATCGCACGGGACCGGCTAATCCGACAATCGCCGCCAATCCTGCCGAGATGGTCAAAGCGCCGCTCCGGATGTCGAGATCCCAAATCCCGAATACGGCCGACCTTTCAGCCAGGCTGATACGTTCCGCGTTTTCGCGCAGCTTCTCTTCGGCGCGGAGCCGCTCAATCGCGTTTCCAGCCAAATGGGCGCCCGCTTCCACCACCCGCAATTCCCGTTCCTGGGGCTTTGAGGGGTAACTATGATACATCGCAAAGGTTCCGATGACGTTCTTCTTCGAATCGCGGATGGGCACGCTCCAGCAAGCTCGCAAGCCGAAGCTCATGACGAAGTCTTTGGCGGCTGCAAAGCGGTGATCGGTGGCGATGTCTTCGACGATGGTAGTCTCATTCCAGAAGGCCGCCGTGCCGCAGGCGCCAACTTCGGGTCCGATCTCAAGCCCATTTATCGCGTGCATGTATTCGGCCGGCAGGCTTCCCCCCGACCCTTCCAATAACCGGCGCCGGTCCGAGTCGAGCAATAGGATCGTGCAGAAACAATGCGTCGCCATGCGCTCAATCGCTTGAGTCAAAGCGTCGAGCACTTCCCGTAGCGAGGCGCCCTTGGCCACCAGTTCCAAGACCCGCCGCTCCTCCTCCAGAACCAGCGAAGTTCTCGCCAACGCCTTCCGTTCCCGCTCGCTTTCTGCCAGACGGCCCAGGCTCCGGCGCCACAATATCGCGCATGTCGCGCACATCGCGAGAGAAACGGCGCAGGCTACGGCTGAGAATTCTATCCACATGGGTTCCGGCTAAAAGAACAGCCTCACCGAGAACTGCAGCTGCCGCGGATTCGACATGGTCCTCGGCTCGCCAAACAGAGGATTCGCCGGGCTGGCGATTCCATCTTTGTAGCGCTGAGGCGCCGCGCCGATGAAGTCGGGAGCGCCGTATACGGTGGTTACCTCATCGACATTGGGCCGGTTCAGCAGATTGAAGGCGTCGGCGGACAGCAGCAACTTCGCGCGTTCCGCGATGCGGAAGAAACGGGACACGCGGATGTCCGCGGTTTGAAGATCGTCGCCCCAGTAAGTATTACGGGCGGAGAGGCCGACGCGATCGGTCACCGGGTTATTGTCGTTGTTTACGTCGAAGCCAACAAAGAGGGTGAAGGGACGGGGCGACTGGGCAGTGACGACGCCGCTCAATTCGAAATTTCGCAAGAAACTGTTCGGAGGCGCTGTTGCAACGAAGTTAGCGACGAACCGCTGCCGGACATCCTGATTCGAATTGGCGCGCTCGAGGTTCCGCTCATAAAGATCCTGCGGCGTGCTGACAAACGTCGTAAAAGTGCCGTCATCGAGCGTCTTGGAATAGGTGTAACTCGCCCTCGCCTGGAAATACGATCCGTAGCGCCGACTCATCTCGATGGTCGCGCCGTGATAAACGGAGTTGCCGCTGTTGTCGGTGTAGTAGAGAAGCCCGGAGTCATAGAGCGCGCCTCCCAGGAGGCTCTTACCGTCCGGAAGCATCCCCACGGGCGGCGCAACGTTGAGGTCTTCGGCTCGTACCAGCTTGTGCGCGCCAACGAAGAGATACCCGGCGCTCAGAGTCAGGCCCTTGGCGATCTCGCGATCGATCTGAAAAGTGGACTGCTCGGCATAGGAATTGCGGCTATTGGGATCGACAAGACCAGCGCCGGCCGTACAGTTCGGAGGGCATGGACCCGAGTTGTAGGTAGGAGGAAGCTGGCCGGTGAGGATAAGAGTCTTGGCCGCATCGGCGGGCATTCCCGACGGCCCGGGCACCAGTTCGTTGACGATGAACCCCGCGGTCTCCGCGCCTTGCCGGACGCCGGGGATCTGCACGCCCGGAATTACCACCGGCCGTTCCGGATTAGTCACGAAGACGAAAGAGAGATTATAGCGGTCGAAATACAGGCCGAACCCCGCGCGGATGACAGTCTTGCCGTCGATGGCGTAAGCGGCGCCAATTCTGGGAGCGATGTTACGGTAGTCCGGATGGATCACCTTCTCGAGGCCGTTCTCGAGGTCCCACCGCAACCCGTAGTTGAATGTGAGCCTGGCAGCCGCCCTCCACTGGTCCTGCACGAACAACCCGTGATTCGAGTGATTCAGATTGACGTTGAAGTCGTCCGTAAGCGACGGGAGATAGGCGTTGTTCCACGTGGTGGGAAGGCGCGGCGGTAAACTGCCCTGGACCAGCGGACCGGACCCGACGGGCGCTCCCCACATCACCAGCGGCGTTCCGTCCAAGGCCGGAGGAAGGGGACAGGCGCCATCGGGCTGATTCTGTTTCAGATTGGCGGAGGGGTCCACAAAATTGGCGAACTCTACCAGGCAATTGATGCCGGGCAGGACAATCCGCATGGGCGTGAAACCGGGCCATGTGACCTTATCCTCCAGAAAATTGCCGTCGAATCCCGCTTTCAGCAGATGAGAACCCTTCTTCCATGAGACGGAGTCTGAAAGCTGTTCGCGCGATTCGCCCATAAAGTCGAAAATGCCGTAGTTGTGGCCGAACATGAGCAGATTGGGGATATCCAGGTTCGGCTGCCCGGTATCTCCGGGAAAGTCATAATTGCGGCGCGCGTACTGAAATAAGACCGCATTGGTCAGATTGGGAGTCAACACCGATGTAAACGAGCCGGTCAGGGATTGGTCGCGGAACTGGGCATTGTGCCCGCTGCTGGGCGCCGCGATTCCGCCGCCATCCAGCGTGTTGCCCACCAGCAGGTTGGAATCGCGCCCATCTTCCGCGTTGTAGCGAATGGACAGCCAATTGTTGGCGTCCACCTGCTGGTCGATCTTCATGAAGCCGCTATCGTGGTGGTTGGTTTTGAGTACGTTGAGATTTTCGGGCGCAAGCCCCAATGCCGCTTTTGCCTGGTTGATCAGGCCAAGATCGTCCACCAGAGCTGCCGGATAAGTGGGGGACTCGGCGCGGCGCTGGCCTTCGTAACTGGCGAAAAAGAACGTCTTATCCCGGCGAATAAAGCCGCCGAAAGAGCCGCCGAACTGATTCTGCCGGAGCGCGTGGAATTGAGGAAGCGCCAGCAACGAAAGCGCGTCGGTAGCATTATTCTGCAAATAGTCGTAGACCGAGCCGTGGGGACTGTTGGTTCCGGACTTGGTCACGACGTTGACAATCCCGCCCAGTGCGCGGCCGTATTCGGCGCCGAAACCATTGTTGACAACGCGGAACTCGCTTACGGTTTCCTGCGAAGGGATGGCGCGCTGCGAGCCGGTGATCGTATTGATGGCGTCGGCGCCATCGACCGTCACCTCATTGCTCAAATCGCGCATACCGCCGAACGAGATCCTGGTCACATCGAATTCCGTGATGGTGGATTGCAGACTGGTGCGCCCGGTGGCCACTCCGGGCGTCAGCAGAGCGAAATCGGTGAAAAGGCGGCTTCGGCTGGGAAGCGCCTCGATCTGGCGCGCGCCAATGACCTGGCTGACTTCGGTCCGGCTTGGTTCGATAGGCGGCGCTTCCTGCGTAACCACGATGCGTACTGCATGGGTTGCGATCTGCAAGGTCAGATCGATGGTGGCTTTCTGCCCTACGCTCAAAACGATGCCGCTCTGGGAATAGGATGCAAAACCGGGCGCTTCCACAGTTAACTGGTAATGCCCGGAAGGCAGATTCGAAAGCAGGTAGAATCCATCATCGCCGGACGCCGTCGAGTAGGTATGGTTCTTTTCCAAGCCGAGCAAAGCGACGCCGGCTTTTGCCAGGGCGGCTCCCGACGGATCTCGAAGAGCGCCGTTCAGTTGGGCGAAAGGGGCGGCAACTTGCGCTTCCGAGGCAAGCGCAAATGCAAGCAGCCCAAGAAGCCGCAATGCCGGCGGCGTGTGACAGCGACGGTGTGTCATGATTTTCAGCGGACCTTCCCCCCCATTTATTCCCACCTATGCTATCGGCGAGAGGCCGTGCGAACTTTAAGGCGAAGTTTGCCAAACGTGAGATTTGCCCCTCAGCGCAGAGCACCCGCGCCGACAGACGTCGCCGTTCATAGGGCAGCCAACAACGCCTGTGCCACCGAGACTGGCGCCGTGTTTTCGGGGGTGGGGCAGACGGTTTCGTCCGCCGCGCGCCGCTGGGTTACGCGGCTGCGGGCATTTGGCGGCCTGACGTCGGGTTTACGCGGGTTTTCGCGTAGTCGCGGGCTTCGTTGAGGCGCTGAGCGCGGGCGATGAGTCGGGTGATTGCGGCGGGTGAAAAAACAGAATTTGCTCCCAGGAACTGGGGTGGGAAATCGGCTGCAGCATCGTACTTTTCGCCTTTGCTCTGTGCGAGTTGGGAGAGAAGCAGGGCTTCTTCGAGCGCTTGATCGCGGGCGGCTTTGCGTTCGGCCCGCAGGGTGCGGAGTTCGGCCATATTCCTCTCAATGGTGCGG
>PLDF01000288.1 GCA_003135055.1 Bryobacterales bacterium
GCGATCTTTACTTCAATTTCCGGGTCCATGGAATTGTCCACCACCCCCACCAATTGCTTGGTGACGATGTCGACGTCGCCATTCTTGCCGGCGGTGGTGCTGGCTACTTCCCACTTGACCTTGGGAGTGACCTTAGGCACGCGGCCATAGACGTCGCGATCAAAATCCTCCACGATTTCGGGGCGGCGCTTGCTCCACCAGTCGGATGCCTTGGTGACCTTCTTCCCGTTGTTCAGGGTCAGCGGATCCGGCAGATCGGGATACGGATTCGCTTTGGACTCGTCATAGTTGGCGAAGTTCGGATCGGTCTTGTCCCTTCCGGCCTTGCCTTTGCGGAGCTCGGTGATGTGGAGAAGATCCATCGTGCGCTTGTGATCTTCATCCTTGGTCATCTTGACCGGGGCTTGCCCGCCAGCCGCTCGCGCGGCTTGAAAAAGTAGGGCGCCAGCCGGCACGCCAATCAAGCCGGCGAACGCCAGGGTTGGCAACCATCCAATAGATCGCGTTTTCGACATGGGTTTCTCCAACGGTTTCGACGCAAAACGGTGCGCGAAAACCGGAATTGTTGTATACACGAACTATATATGTGTTTCATGCCGATGTCAAACGGCGCCACATGGCGTGCCACTTGCCGCCGCTACCGCGAGATTCGGTTCTATCGTGAAACCGCTTGCTGANNCTCCGATCAGAGCCACGACCGTGAGTAAGGGAGCGATTTTCCGCTAAAAGCACAAAACTACACGGTCACGGAGCCTAGGATGACCTCGGATTTCGCCACCCTGGCCGCGGTCACCGCGACCCGTCGCAGGCCTGGTATGTCCGCACAAGAAAGCCACGAATGACCAGGCGCCCTTGCGTAACCGGAGAAGCTTCTGCTTTTTCAGCCAGTCTTCGAAATACCAGAACATGGGCGGCTCTTCCGGCCCGTATCGGGTGTATAACCAATTGTGGGAGATGAGTTCCATGAAAAAGATCGTTGTAAGACTTTTGATCGTCTGCGCTATGCCGGGAGCATCGACTGTCTTCGCTCAGGTAAAGCAGACGAAGGAACAGATCATGTTCTACACGCCGGAGTGGAAGGGCGACCGATTCCCCGACGGGCGTCCGAAGTTCCAAGACAACTTGCTGGAGCGCGCGTTGGACGTATCCATCGAGGACGTATGGGACTATCTGCGCGGCCAAGGCTACGTCAGCCAGTTTGAGGGCGGCTGGCAGGCCCTTCACATCGAAAAGCCCTTTGCCGGCCGCGCGCTCACGGCGCAATTCATGCCGCGACGGCCTGACATGGCGGGCGCTATCGCCGCCGAGGGTAAGACGGAGGGACGCGTCAGCGGGACCAATAGCTGGGTGATCAACGAACTTAAGATGGGCGATACCATGGTCGCCGACGGCTACGGAAAAGTTATAGAAGGCACGCTGATCGGGTCCAACCTTGGGAGCGGCATCGCGGCGCACACGCATTCGGGCTTCATCTTCGACGCCGGAATCAGGGATGCGGAGGAAAACCGGCAAATCGCCAACCTGAATGGATTTTATCGGGGCTACGATCCCTCGGCATGGGTTCAAATGCAACTGACGGGGATCAACGTTCCGGTGCGTATCGGGCGTGCCATTGTGTTGCCGGGGGACCTGGTGCTGGCCAAGCAGGATGGCGTAATCTTTATTCCCGCGGCGCTGGCCGCAGCAGCGATCGGCAAGGCCGAATTTACTAACCTTCAAGACGCTTTTAACTTTGAGTTGAACAGTCAAGGCAAGAACGGCGCGGAATTCGAAGGCGGTTGGACGCCGGAGAAATATGCCGCTTTTGGAAAGTGGGTTGACGCTCATCCCGAGAAATTGAAAATGACTCGCGCGGAATTTGCCGCGTTGCTGGCTCAGGCGTTGATGCCGCGCGGCGGCGGACGTGGCGGCCGGGGCGGCCAGTAGCTGTAGCGGGCTCCGCAGTCAGCTGCATAGGATCGGCAGACTTTTGAATTGGGCGGCGCGCTGGGCCTGAACTGCTTGGCATGCTCCGCGTCGTGTGTAATCCGGTCGGAGAACTCGAGTGCGGAAAGAGCGCTGACAGCGCTGGGCAGCCCCGTTATCCCGGCGGGGGCTGCAGCAGCGAAATCGGGAGCAGGATGAGCCCCTCGCCATTGGCGATGGCGAGCCGATCGCCAATGATCTTTTTGAAACTGTTGGCAAACTCCCATTGCGGGATCACGTATTCGCCGCTGAGCTTGTAAGTGGTGGCGTCGTAGCACTGGATGTGAGCGTCGGCGCCGTAATACACGAGGAGAAACATTCGATTGTTATCGAGGTCCATGAGCGCCAGGCCGTCGTTAGCAAAATCGCCGAGCTGTTGCCTTACGAACTGCAATGTGTTGGTGTCGGCGATGTAGCCGCTGCCGGTGAGACAGAGCGAGTGCTGGCACGCTAGGTCCAGATAGAGCTGGTAGCCGAACGAAGTGCCGGCGGAGTCGAACTGGAGGCTCTGGGGAGTAATGAGCCAGCGGCTCAATTGCGAGCCATCGAATTCGCCTTGTTCGCCATAGAGGACCGTGCCATCGTCGGAGAGTTGGGCCTCGTCCACCAGCGGCCCCTGGGTTGGGGAGCCGGTGCGGCCCACGTAGCTGGTGGTTCTTTGGGGCCGGGGCACGCCGTCATCGTACATGGCCACGCCGAAACTCTGGTCGAGATCGGAACCGAAACAGGGGTCGGCAATCACGGAGGCTGGGCTCGCGGGCAGACTGAGGAGGAAGCAAGCATCCATGAGCTTGCCGTCCGCGGATGCGATCTGAAATTGCTCCTCGGGTTTAAGGCCGGGGAGGCTTAGCCGCACGATGGACTTGCCGCCATCGAGCGCTACGTGAAGGTGCTGTCCATCGGCGGAGACTGCGGCCAAGTCGGGTTCGCTGCCCACCCACACGGGGGATTCGAAGCTGCCTGTGGCCACATCGAAGGGCAGCACCGAATTGCCGATGGGCGGGACGACGGAGGGTAGCGAAAAATAGAGGTGGTCGCCTGCCGGGTTTACGGCCATAGAGTTACTAGGTACGGGAAACCGCTGCAAAGCGGCGCTGGGGGCCTGTCCTGGCCTTTCCAGTGCCCCCAACAAGAAAAGAAGTCCTTTCCCAACTCGACATTCTGCGTGGAGCGCTCCGCACGGCCATGTCCACAATTCGGAAAATGAAAGCGCATCAGGGTCGATACTGGAACCGTCTTGCGCAAGTTGGCGGTCGTCAGGCAGGATGCTGCCCTCCACCACATGATCGTGAAGGAGGGCAGCTAAAGCGCTGGTTTATCTGAGGTAGTGGATGATTTCCAGGAGCGCCGCAAAGACTGGCAGGAAATTGCCTATGCGCTGGAGAATCTCCAACACTCTTCTAAAGTGATGCATTACCGGACTCGATTCGGGGAAATGTAAATCAGTGAGACTACTTGAGGAAACTAAAGGTTGGAATAATAGCAGTATACCACAACTCCAAAATGAAAAGAGCCGCCGCTGGTCAACCCGAGGACGGCCCGTTCCATCAAAACTCTATACCGCTGAAGCGCCCCTGGTGGAAACGTCAATCAGTTCCGCATGTTCGCTGGAGCAAGCGTGAAGCATTCCATCTTTAGCGGCGGTTGCTTGGTTGCTTTCCATTGGCCGATCAACTTCCAGCCGAACCCAGCTTCATTCCGATTTCGAAAAAGCGTTGCGGATTTCCGGCATCTGGTGTGGCCGCAAATTTAACTTGGTTTCGACCATCTTTATTTTTTCCCGTATATCTCGTTGATGCGCCCTTCAATTTTCCCATGAAGCTCCGGTGAAATTTCTTCGGCCCTCTTCACCGCAATTTTCTGACAACTTTCGAAAACGGATTTGGACGCTTCTGCTTTTTTCTTTCCGTCCTTCTGCGCAGCTTTGACGACCCTGCTAGCGGTAGTCATTAAAATTGCTTCCAATGAACGAGGTGGACGAGACGAGCCCTTTGCCTTTCCTCTGCGCTTTGCTGTGGGCTCTCCATATGAAGCTCCGGTTGCTTCCATGTATGCGTTCATCAAACTAACAGCTTTGGAATCCGCCTCTTTAAATGCGGTTTCAAGCGGCTGCAATTTGGCAAGAGCCTTCTCGTATGTTTCGTGTGCGTGGGCGGCTTCCGTGAGCGCCTGGGTTAATTGTGTGAGCAGTTCTGATGTTTCCATTGAGACATTGTACAACATTAACTTTAAAGTGTTGTCGATGAGCATTACAGGCTCTACATTCGATCAATCATCGTTGACGGCCCTGTGTGTGCCCCCGAAATACAAAAGCCGTCCTGAAAGCCTACAATGCGTTTGAGGACGGCTGAATGGGAAACGGCAATTTGGAAGAACTGGCTTTTACCAATGCACTTGGTACAACATGAAACAAGCGATTGGCAACACGACGAAGATAATCCATAAATGCTTCACAATGTGGTTGGCATCGGCTGATATTTCCGTGCGAGGGTCAAAAGGTTTCGCAACCGAAGCCGCCCTTTTGATATCGTCGGTCTGATAAAGTGACAGTTTTTCCATGGCAGTAAATCCTAACGTTTCAGAAAAGCGTTGCTGGTATCGAGAGCCGCCTGTGTTCTGTTCAGCGTATCTTCGGCACATACGTTAGCCATTATAGTCCTGGCTTGGTTCGGAGCGCCAAACATCATATCTCTGATCTCGGTCATGCCCTGATTCATCCACGCTTTCGACTTTGGATATTTGCTATCGTGTTTCATCGATATAGCCAAACTACAATCCTAATTCTGTCCAGCTTCCAGGCTAAGAGCATTAAAATGCTTCATCGAATCTGCAAGCGCCGTGATCGCCATGTCCATTACCGCCTCATCGTCTTTTTGTTTCTGGATCTTTTAATTGTTCCATACGACGGGGCAGAAAAGCCGGTTGAAATGGCCGCAATGACCAAGGTTACGATGATTACTTTAATTCTCATTGACTTTTTATCGGGCGGTAATAATCTCGTACAACACAAAACAGACGATTGGCAACACGATGAAGATAATCCAGAGGTGCATCACAATCCGGCTGGCAATGTATTTGGCGTCTACTGAGACTTCTGTGCGGGGCCACTGCTCGTTTGGCCGTCGATCCTCAACGGCCTTTGGCGCCTGACGTTCGGTATCACGTTTGCCTTGGCGTCGAGCAATTTCCTGAGCGCAAAGTTCCGTCTCTATACAGTTTGGATCATTTGCCCACACCTGAAGCTCTCGAACTGTCGCCTGCCCTATTCGATCCTCAACGGATTGAGTAGTCTCTTTCTTGATGTGGTAACGGTTCTCGTCTTTCATAAAATTAGTTGGTTGGCTCCGATGATGTCAGAGTGTTCATGCTGAGAGTCTATGTGCCGATGGCCTTACACATCTCTGGACCCGTCCTTTCAACGAGCGGTAGTAATCTCGTACAAGACCCAACCGACGATTGGCAACACGATGAAGATGATCCAAAGATGCGCCGCAATCCGCCCTGCAATATATTTGGCGTCCGCCGATACTTCCGTGCGAGGATCCAACGGATTATGCTCTAAATTAGCCCGCCTGTCTGCCAGCGCCTTCACCCGTCTGGAAACCTCTTTGATGCACATCTCCATCTCGACGCAATTTGGATCGTTTGCCCATTTCAAAACCTCTGCATTGGACGCACCGGGTAGAAACTCTTCAAAGGACTCCTCAGAAAAATAAGCCTGGTTCAACGGCGAGGCGTGATATTGAATAGGTGCAACAGGGGAAGTGGACATAATGTTATCTTACCACCCGGCCCTCTACCGGGCTTTAAACTGGAGAACGCCTTGAGGCAAAAACGAGAATGGATGCTTATTTGGCGGGCGGGTAACTATCTAACCTCTTGCAACCCGCCACGAGATCAACCTGTCGAACGGTTAAATCGGAAGTCTTCAGGTTTTATCGCTTTTCTGTCTTCTTCTTGCCTTCGAGGAACGAATCGAAGTACACCGGTTCACTCCAAACACCCGGCCACTGGATATCCCCGGACAACAGTTTCGCAGCCTTAGATGGGCGACTGCTCAAACACCCCGTATGGACACAAAGACGCCCCAGGATGCATCGGCGGCAACCGATTGACCTTGGCCATCCCCGGCGGCGGCGATGGCGGCGAGTTCGAGCGGCTCTATTCCGGGCGACTCCACATCTCGGGATTGTATTCGTGGAGGTCATCCTGGTTCCCGCTGAAGGCGGCTTCGGCATCGAACGGGATCTATTCACCCTTGCGCCCCGCCACGAAGGGATCGCTGCTCATCCCTGCCGGTAGGCATTGAGACTGGCCGGTAACCCCAGTCACGCGTAACAAAAATAAAGTTGCCCTTTCCTTTCAACCTCATACCGGCGTTCCTCCCTTGCAGCCCGATGTCGCCATGCTAATGCTGGGAATGGAGGTACTACCAATGTTTGACAAAGAAAAGGCAATAGCCGAGATCATCGCCAGGCACGACGCCGAGTTTCCCAATGAATCCACCGGCCCCGCCGGACCCAGCAGCAAGGCTGGCACGCAGCGCACTCGTCTCAATGCCTACAAACACGGCCTCACCGGTCAGATCCACCTTCTCACTGCCGCTGAGCAGACCGCCTTCGACGCGCACTGCCAAAGCATCTGCGAAGCCCTCGCCCCCGTCGGCGCCCTCGAAATCGATATCGCCCAAGCCATTGCTGAAGACCGCTGGCGCCTCAAGCGCGCCCGCGCCATCGAATCCGGTATCTTCGCCGCCGGCCGGCAGGGCCTGCTCGGCTTCAATCCC
>PLDF01000180.1 GCA_003135055.1 Bryobacterales bacterium
CCGCACACTTCGACATCCTACACAAGATAAGGGCGCTGGCAGGGAAGGGATAGCGGCATCGGGCGGAGCGATCCCAGTGGATTTGGCGCGCTCGGTTCCGCCGGCGGTTCGTGATCGGTTCCGGCGCTGCGGGAACTAATCCGGGAAAAGCCGCTCGCTATGCGGGGGAAAATCGCGGCCCGTTACACCATGCCCTTAAATCGTTTGAAAGGGCCCTGATCGTAAAACGCCTTGCATGAGAATCCATAGAGAAGGCGATAGTAGCCCAGCAAATACGGGTTGCGGGTCAATAGATACGGAACCGGAAAGCACACCTCGCCGCGAAGGCCAAAAAACGCGAGCCGCTTCAAATGTTCAGAGTCCACGTAAGAGGAGAGTTCCCCGTTCAGAATCTCGAGATTGAAAGCCGGATCATCGACTGTCTTCTTCAACGCCTCCGAAAGGTATCGTTCTCTGACTACTCGGAGGCGTGCGTGGAAGTCGATTTGCCCGTTTGGCTTCAGGACGGGGAAGTCCGTCGGCTCGGTTCCCGTCGGGTTTGGTTGCTTGCCGGCGGAGGCGTCTTGCTGCGATTTCGGCATAGTCCGGCTTGAGTTCAATTCCGACGAACCGGCGCTTCAGCCTCAAGCATACCTCTCCTACCGTACCGGAGCCGAAGAATGGATCGAGCACCATGTCGTTAGGTTGCGTACCGGCAAGGATCGGCGGTTCGACCAGGCTGGCGGGAAACGTGGCGAAGTGAGCATCCGCGAATGGCTCAGTGTTGATGCTCCAAACCGTTCTCCGGTTCCTGGCCCCGGTCTTCGAGGTGGCGGATTCAAGTATTGCCTTGCGATCGTAGAAGTAGTCTTGTGACTTCGAAAACAGAAAAAGGTATTCGTGCGCCCTCGTCGGACGGTCTTTGACGGATTCGGGCTGACAGTTCGGCTTGTACCAGACGATGTCCGACCGAAGATACCAGCCATCCGCTTGCAACGCAAACGCGATGCGCCACGGAACGCCAATCAGATCTTTGGGCTTCAACCCTTCCGGCGTTGGCGGCCGGTAATCCATGCCCCGCGCCGGATTCTTTTTATCGGCGTCTCTCCATGTCCGATTGCCACTAGTATACGAATCGCCGATGTTCAGCCAAAGCGTTCCGTCATCCCGCAGCACTCGTTTTACCTGCTGAAAGATCTCCGTGAGGTTCGCGATGTACTCGTCTAAACCCTTCTCAGCCCCGATCTGATTTGGGATGCCGTAATCGCGAAGGCCCCAATACGGTGGGCTGGTGACGCAACATCGGAAAGTCCGGTCCGGAAACAGTTGAAGCGAATGCCATGCATCGCCAATAATTATTCCGGAACCTGCGCCCTCACAGCTGAACGCCGAATGCGGCACATGCGACGGCCCCGTCGATCCGTTCGGCTTGAATCCGTTCGCGTTCATGTTCTCAATTCGATGGCGATTCTGATGATAGCAGCCGCAAGCTTGGGTCGTCGCGTCACCTGCCCGTCGGCGGCCATTACCACTTTATCGTCGCGTCGCACACAAGCACCGTCGTTGACCGTATCCTGGTTCTCATTGTTTGTGCAACCTTATTCTAGCCTACGGTGGGTTGGGGAGCGGATGAAGGGGCGGGCACGCCTTTGCAGGCCTTACGTCTTGGAAAAATCGAGCCTCTCACCGATCCCGCAGCCTCAGCGGACCGGTGCTCGGTAAGGCCCATATGGACTCAGCCGGAGATAGCCGGAATACCGCGAGAATACCCAACTCACGTTCCCGCCAGCCTATCTAGATTGTTTGCCGTGATCGAAGATGACTATAGTAGGCCGACAAACTGACCAATACCAGTGGCTAGGCGCGATCACGATCTCATCGCCGTCAGCCGCGCGGCGGGCGAAAACCTTAAGATCCTTGCGTGGTTCGAAGATCGCCGCAACCTTAGCCGCGCTATTTGGAACGTGCGGCTCACGTAGCCATAGGTTTTCGATCCGAAAGGCGAGAAGTATTGCATCCTGTCTGGGCGATTCGCATTCCAGATGGTAACCAAGGAACCCAGCTAACAAAACGCAGAGCAGGACCAAGAGCACGAAAAGCCACACTCCGATCCACCCAATGAAGTCGACCATCGGCTACCCCACCTTTATTGTTCCCGGCTCAGCTTCAATTGTTTGGCGACGCTTTCGAGCTTTTCAAGGCGAGGCCGGGGCGCCTTGTCCTGCTCAGCGTTTCGCTTCAGGTTGCGGCCGTTCCCTTCCGGGGCCGTTCCTGCACAGCGTCATAGATCGGATCGATCCACGAGGATTCTGGCTTACCCGGCTGCACCCGGACGGACGCCCAGTTCTTCAGGGACGCAGGGGGCGCCGCATCGTCGACCAGCACTGGGATAATTCGCTTTTGGGGATCGTCCCAAGTATGTTGCAGGGCGCCCTGCCATTCCCTATCCTGCCACTCGCCAATGCGATTCTTGGGTCCAACCACGATCAGAAAGTACGTGGCTTCATCCAAGGCGCGTTGGATTTCCGAGAGCCAACGTTGTCCAGGCCTGATGCTTTTGAAGTCCGTCCAGGCAGAAACCCCTTTACGCGCCAAGGATTCAGACAGCCTCTCGGCCCAAGGTTTTGCATCTGTCGAATACGATATGAAGACGTTGGACACTGCTTTGCTCACGCTTTCATGGTACAGGATCGGCCAAGCCATGTGGATTGCGGCGACCGCCCGGCCAATGGAACCTTCAGCCACCAATTACTTAAGCGGCCTCCAGCCTGAGGCGGCGATTCCGGCGTCGAACACGCTGCCTCTTCGGTAACGCGGCCTGCCTTATCGCCTTCAATGACCGGTCAGTAAGACCCCTCGGCCGCCAGCTCCTCGCTTTTGATGGCGCCGCTCAGCTCCAGAATCGCCAGGGCCTTATTCTCCGCATCGCCGGTTACATCGTGAACCGCCACCAGCGAGCCGCCGCGACGGATTCCCTCCACATAATATCCGGCTTTTTCTTCCGAAACACCGTGGTCCAGAAGAACTCCGGCTATGCCTTCATGCTTCGAACCTATTTGACCGATGGCCCCGGCAAGCGGGCCGGCCGCGACCAGCGGACCGCTCCCCGGCACTAACAACGCCATCGCCTCGACGGCCACGCCAATCGCGTCGGTGAGATACGCGATTCCTTCGGCGGACAGTTCGCGATCGGGTGGATGCCCTGCAACAAAGCTCACCTGGCCGCGAGCGAATCCGCTGGCGAGCAGCTTGTTGTGGGCCGCTTCACCTTCCAGTTGCGTTCGGAAAAGGGCGGCAATTATCTTAGCCATGATATGGCCATGATACACAATGCTACATAATGCTACATGAGACTGCCAAAACAGCGCTCACTTCGCCTCACTTCTCCGATGCTTTATGGTTATCCAGCTTGCCGTCCCAATACGCGTAGAACCCGCAGCGCGAAGCGGCGCCGCACGCCATGGTCTGCACCTGCTTCGCCGGCAGAAACGCGTAGCCGCCAGGTTGCAGCCCCTTATGCGCATCACCCGCCTGGATGGACAGTGCGCCCTCCAGCAGGATGATGCGCTCATTGGCGCTGTGCCAGCGCGGCGCGAACACGTGCCCAGCCGGATAGTGCGCGAACAACTCGAGGCCGCCCGTCCGCGGATCTTCGCGCCGCAACGCGCCACAACGGTCGATGCCTTTACGAACATCTTCGGGCCCGTATCTCATGTACGCGTGATCGCCCGTATCTCAAGATACGAATGCAACCAGTTGCTCGACGGCTAAGGCAGTACTTTCGGCTGGAATGGCGGCGTTATACGCCCCAGCAGTAGTCTTCGACGGCTTTTCCGATGGATTGGTCCTGCTCGGTCAGGCGCATCAATTCGAGCCGGATGGCATCGACCAGGGCGGTCCAGCTGGCTTCGATGACGTTGTCGGAAACGCCCGCGGTGGTCCAGTTCTTGCGGTGGTCCGACCATTCGATCAGCACGCGTACCTTGGCCGCCGTTCCCTGGTGCGAATCGAGCACGCGGACTTTGTAATCCATAAGCCGCACGTCGGCAATCTGCGGGTACAACTTACTCAGACACTTACGCAGGCAGAGATGCAGCGCGTTGAACGGGCCGTGGCCGTCGGCGGTGGCGGAGTGTACGCCATCCTGCGCGCGCAGAGTTACCGTCGCGGTGGTGCGCGATGGGCCGGCGCCGGATGTGCGCGTGGAGACTTCGTAACTATCCACGGCGAAGAACTGCAGGCCCGGGTGCAGCGCTTCGCGCACTAACAGCTCGAACGTACCCTCCGCGGCTTCGAGCTCGTAGCCTTCGAACTCCATCTGCTTGATGCGCTCCAGCAGCTCGCGGCGCGAGTCTTCCGAGAGGCGATCCGCCAGACCGTGCTGCTTGAGCTTATAGACCACGTTGCCGCGGCCCGAAAGATCGCTCACCAGCACGCGCTGGCGATTGCCCACGGCTTCGGGCGAAACATGCTCATAGGTGGACGAATCCTTCAACACCGCGCTGACATGCACGCCGCCTTTGTGCGCGAAAGCGCTCTTGCCGACAAACGGCTGATCGTTATGCAGCGGCAGGTTGGCGATTTCGGCGATGAAGCGGCACGCCGACGAGAGGCTCGCGAGCTTCTCTAGCCCGATGGTGGCGTGCCCCAGCTTCAATTCCAGATTGGCGATCACGGTCGCGAGATTGGCGTTGCCGCAGCGCTCGCCATAGCCGTTCATGCAGCCTTGCACGTGCGTTGCGCCGGCTTCCACCGCGGCGATGGTATTGGCCACGGCGACGCCGGAATCGTTATGCGCGTGGATTCCCAAAATTCCATCGAAGCGCTTGCGCACTTCCGCGAAGGCCTCCACCAGACGGCCGGTGAGCGTGCCGCCGTTGGTATCGCACAGGCAAAGCACATCGGCGCCGGCGTTCTTGGCTGCGTCGAGCGTCTGCAGCGCGTAGTCCGCATTGGCGAAATAGCCGTCGAAGAAGTGCTCGGCGTCGTAGATCACTTCCTTGCCGTGGTCCTTGAGATACTTCACCGTCTCGGAAATCAGCTTGAGATTCTCCTCTTCCGTGATGCCGAGGGCGCGCTTCACGTGAAGGTCCCAGGTCTTGCCGAAAATAGCGACCGCGGGCGTGCCGGCCTCCACCAGCGCCAGCACGTTGCGGTCTTCGTACACGGGATTTTTGGCGAACCGCGTGGAACCGAAGGCGGTAAGCCTGGCGTGCTTCAGCTCGAGCGACGCGGCGCGCAGGAAGAACTCCTTGTCCTTGGGATTGGAGCCCGGCCAGCCGCCTTCGATGTAATCGATGCCCAGCTCGTCGAGCTTCTGTGCGATGACCAGCTTATCGTCGGCGGAGAAGGAGACGGATTCGCCCTGGGTTCCGTCCCGGAGCGTGGTATCGAAAGTGAAGATCTTCATAGATGCCTAACTTGAGCCAGTTACAGACGATTGTTCGTCCAGGGAAATTGCCGGGCGCCAGCGGGCCCGGCCCAGAGGGGCCGATTGACAATCGGCCGCAGGTTAACTACCTGCCCCACAAAACTAGGCGCGATGGCGGAAAGCCGCCTGAAAGGCGGCTGCAGCCAAGATTGGCTGCCCCACTTTACGCGGTGGCTTGCTGTGGAATGCCGGCCTCCTTCCTCTTCTTCAGGAACGTCATCATTTCCCGTAACTCGCGGCCCACTGTCTCGACCGGTTGATTGCGCGCGGCGTCGCGCATGGCGAGAAACTTGTGGCGCCCAGCCTTGTTCTCGGCGATCCATTGACGCGCGAATTCGCCGGATTGTATCTCGCCCAGAATCTTCTTCATCTCGGCGCGGGTCTCCTGGTTGACTATACGCGGTCCGCGCGTGTAATCGCCATACTCGGCCGTGTCCGACACGGAGTAGCGCATGTATCCCAGGCCGCCTTCGTAGATCAGATCGACGATCAGCTTCAGCTCGTGCAGGCACTCGAAGTAGGCGATCTCGGGCGCGTACCCGGCTTCCGTCAGTGTCTCAAAACCTGCGCGGATCAGCTCACTCACGCCGCCGCAGAGCACGGCCTGTTCGCCGAACAGATCGCTTTCGGTCTCTTCGCGGAAAGTAGTTTCAATCACGCCCGCCTTCAGGCAGCCGAGCGCCAGCGCGTATGCCAGCGCGCGCGGCAGCGCTTCGCCCGACGCATCCTGGTGGATGGCCACCAGCGCGGGAACGCCCACGCCTTCCGTATACAGCTCGCGAACGCGGTGGCCGGGGGCCTTGGGAGCCACCATGGAGACATCCACGCCGGGGGGCGGCGCGATCTGCTGGAAGTGAATGTTGAATCCGTGCGCGAACATGAGCGTCTTACCGGGCGTCATGTGCGGGGCAATGTCCTTGTTATATAAGTCGCCCTGAATGTGATCGCTCACCAGGATCATGATCACGTCCGCGGCCTTGGCCGCTTCGGCGGCAGTCATTACCTTCAAGCCGGCGGCTTCGGCCTTGGCCCACGACTTACTGCCGGAGTATAAGCCGACGACCACGTCCACGCCCGAATCGCGAAGATTCAGCGAGTGCGCATGTCCCTGACTTCCATAGCCGATGATAGCCACGGTGCGGCCGTTCAAATAATCCAAATTCCCGTCTTTTTCGTAGTAACGATTAGGCATTGATTTTCTCCCGCACGGGCCGGACGCTCCCGGCCCCGAATGTAGCTACCGGCGGCTGCAGGCGCAGCTTCTTAGTCTCCAGGCCGATGGCCAGGGAACCGGAGCGAGTCACATCGATTTCGCCGTAACTCCGCATCACATCGATAAATTCGTTCAACTTTTCGGGCGCTCCGGTGACTTCTATGGCGAAGCCCTCGGTGGAGGAATCCACCACGCGTCCGCCGAAGATCTCAGCCTCTTTCAGCACCGCCGTGCGCGTTTCCTGCGGCATGCGGATGCGGACCAGGACGAGCTCGCGGATGACGGCCGGTACGTCGGTAAGATCGGTGGCCTGCAGCACGTTGATCAGCTTGTTCATCTGCTTGATCACCTGCGGGCGCTGAGTGTCGTCCACATCGACCGCGATGGTCATGCGAGAGAGCTCCGGATCGAGCGTGCGCGCCACCGTGAGGCTCTCAATGTTATAGCCGCGCTGGGTGAGCAGGCCGGTGACGCGCATGAGCGCGCCCGGTTTGTTTTCCAACAGAATCGATATTACTTGCAGCATGACTCTCCTTATCGGACTGCCGTCTCGGCTACGGGCTCGGGCGGACCAAGTACCATTTCGTTGATGGCGCCGCCGGCGGGCACCATGGGATATACGTTTTCCAGCGGAGTTACTTTGACGTTGAGTAAGTACGGCCCCGGCTCGTTCACGGCTTCTTCCAGCGCCGGGCCCAGTTCCCAAGGCTTCTCGATGGTGCGCCCCTTGAAGCCGTACGCCGCGGCCAGCTTGGCGGCGTCGGGGAAACAATCGAGCTCCACGGAGCTGAGGCGGTCGTTATAGAACAGCGTCTGCCATTGCCGCACCATACCCAGGTAACCGTTGTTCATGATGACGATCTTGATGGGCAGACCGTGACTCGCAATGGTGGCAAGCTCCGGAATGGACATCTGAAAGCCGCCGTCGCCGACCAGTGAGAAGACTAACTTGTCGGGCCGGGCGAACTGCGCGCCGATGGCGGCCGGCAAGCCGAAGCCCATGGAGCCAAGTCCGCCCGAGTTCAGCCACAGGCGGGGCTCGTTGAAGCGGATGAATTGCGCCGCCCACATCTGGTGCTGGCCGACATCCGACGTGACTACGGCGTGCCCGCCGGAAAGCCGGTCGATTTCGGCCATGAGGTGCTGCGGCTTGATCTCCGTCTCGGATGTGGACGTGCGCAGCGGATGCTGCTCTTTCCATTCGCGGATCTGCCGCCACCAGGCGCGGCGGGCGTTGGGAACATGACCCTCGACCGGCGCCTCGGCCTTCTCGCCAAGCAGTTGGTTGAGTTTCGCCAGGACGCGTTTGACGTCGCCCACGATGGGCACATCGGGCGTGCGGTTCTTGCCGATTTCCGCCGGGTCGATATCCACATGAATCACCTTGGCGTGCGGCGCAAAAGCGGCCAGACGGCCGGTGACGCGGTCGTCAAAGCGGGTGCCGAGAGCGATAAGAAGGTCGCAGTTAGTCAGCGCCATGTTAGCCGCGTAACTGCCGTGCATGCCCGGCATGCTGATGAAGTTCGGATGGTTGGAAGAGAGCGCGCCCAGACCCATCAGAGTGATGACCGCGGGGATGTCGGTCTTTTCGACGAACTCGCGCAAATCGGCCGTGGCGTCCGCGGCTAGAATGCCGCCGCCGGCGTACACCAGAGGCCGCTCCGATTCCTGCACTAACTGCGCGGCGCGGCGGATCTGACCGGTGTGACCCTCAGTGAAGACTTTGTAACCCGGCAAATGAATCGAAGTTACCGGTTGATAGTGTCCCTGGGCTTGAAAGACGTCCTTGGGGATATCGACGAGCACGGGACCGGGACGGCCGCTGTTGGCGAGATAGAAGGCTTCGTGAACGATCTGCGGCAGGTCTTCGAGGCGCTTCACCATATAGTTATGCTTGGTGCACGAGCGGGTAATGCCGAAGGTGTCGGCTTCCTGGAAGGCGTCGCTGCCGATTAACTTGGTGGAGACCTGGCCGGTGAGCGCGACGATAGGAATGGAATCCATCAGGGCATCCACCAACCCCGTGGTGAGGTTGGTGGCGCCGGGACCCGAGGTGGCGCAGCAGACGCCCACCTTGCCGGTGGCGCGCGCATATCCGCTGGCGGCGAACGCGGCGTTCTCTTCGTGCCGTACCAGCACGTGCCGGATGGGGTGGTCGTAGAGGACGTCGTAAAGGGGCAAGGTGACGCCGCCGGGATAGCCGAATATGCAATCGACGCCCTCGCGGACCAGGCATTCCATCAGCATTTTCGCGCCGCTCATCAGCTTGGCGCCGCTCGTCACCTTGGCGCCGCTCATCGGTGTTGACATGTATTCCGCCTCACAAATCCGGTTACAAAAACAAAAAGGCCATCGGCTGGTCTGTTTCGCCCCGCCGATGGCCTTTAAACCGATTTCCGGTTGGCCTACGCGGGGCCGGCTACGATGACCGGGAGAATAATAATGCTTACAGGAATGGCGCCGGCGATTATGCTGCGAACGGCGCGGCCTGTAAGAGAGGTAGACATCGAACTATCAGTTTTGAGTTTAGCCTAGAAGTTTCCTAAATACAAGACGGCTTGGGTATAAGTTGTTTTAATGGGCGTATTTCGGGTGACCGGCGGCGGCTGGAGAAAGGCGTGGAACCAAGCCAATTTTTTGGGTTTGAGCCTTGGAATCAGTGGCTTGTGGGGTGGAGATTCGACTGGAGACGTAGAGGCGCAGAGGCCGGCGCGGAGGCTGGAGAATTCGAGTGGGCCCCTCCCCCACTGTATTCAGCCCCGTTTGGGGCACACACGCAAGCCCTGCGCACCAACGTACAGCCTGGCATCGCGCGAGCGCACGCGCCACGCCTTTCAGCGGCAAAAGGCCGGTGAAATAAGCGGCTTAGCGGCAACCGGATCGCCGCCAAAACCGTCACAAATTCCAGGATGCGCATTCTTCTCTTCACGGCGTGCTGCGCGCTGTCCTTAGCCGCCGCCGACGATCCAAAGGAGATTGTCCGCCGCGCTCTGCAACGCAACGCTCACAATGACGAGATCTCCCGCCAATACACCTACCTGCAGCGCGACGATGTGCGCACGCTCGATGGCGGGGGCAAGGTCAAGCACCGCGATCTGCAAACGTTCGACATTACCCTGCTCGAAGGCTCGCCCTACAGCCGCCTGGTTGCCCGCGACGACAAGGCGCTGCCGCCTCAGGAAGAAAAGAAGCAGCGGGAGAAGCTGAAAAAGAACCTCGACCAGCGCCGCACGGAGACCCCGGCGCAACGGCAGCAACGCATCGCCGATTGGGATCGGAAACGAAATCGGGAGCGCGAAAACTTAAAGGAGGTCCCCGACGCGTTCGATTTCCGTCTCGCCGGCGAAGAGCAGATCGACGGCGTTCCGGTGTGGGTGATCGAAGGCACGCCGCACGCCGGCTTTAAGCCGAAGTCGAAAGAGGCGGCCTACTTCCCCAAGGTCAAGGGCCGTATGTGGGTCGCGAAGAGCGATTACACGCCCGTCAGGATTGCGGTTGAGACGCTCGATACCATCTCGATAGGCGCGTTTCTGGTCCGACTCGCCAAAGGCGGCCACATTGGCGTGGAGTTCACGCGCGTCAACGACGAGGTCTGGCTGCCCAAACACGTCGGCGTCACGGCGTCGGCGCGTTTGTTCCTGGTGAAGGGCTTCCATATCGACGCCGATTTCGCATTCAGCGACTTTAAGAAGTTCTCGGCGGAATCGCGCGTCGTGGACACCGGCCAATAGGCGCCGGGAAAATAATCCCGCCGCGCGGCGAGGCGACAGACCAGGAGGTCTGTCGTACATCAGACCTGCAACGGATCGACTCGCGCCGCGCGCCACGCCGGGATGATGGTCGCCGCCATAGCTACCACGGCAAGGACCAATGCGGCCGCGCCGAACGGCGCGTTAGCAGGAACCATGCGGCCAGAGCGATCGAACCTTCTCCATCAATCCCTTTTTCTCTCCCAGGCCATTTACAACTCCGTTATGCTCCCTCCCAGCACCAAACACATTCCAGATCGCCGGGATGCCGCCTTGCCGGCGCTCCGATTACGGAATCGCCGTCGCAGATGGACCGTCGCCGCCGTTCACGCTCAGCACATACTGCCTCCCCGGGCCGCCCGCAACGTCATGTCCTAACTCTCCAACCCTTAGTGTCTCCAAGCCCCGCGGGAACCGCCCGCCGCTACCCTGCAACCGGATCCATGACGGAATCTCCGCTTCCTCAGCGAACTCAGGCGTTGCCTTCAAACTCAGCATCGCCAACAACTCTAATAAAACTTCGTGCGATCTTCAATTCTCCGCGCCTACGCGTTGAAGACTCACTCCCCAACCTTGAGCTGCGCCAACCCCAAGAATCCACGCCACTTCCGAGGAATTGGTATCGTTCCGCCAATTGCGGAAGCCCGCTCCCACCCACCCCCAACTCGATATCGGGACACAGCAACTCGTCGGCGCGGCAAGTAATACTACAATAGAGAGGGAAGAAATGTCCGGCGCTCAACTCGACTTAGCTATCGGTTTCCCATCTTTTTTCGCCCTGGTAGGCATTCAAGTGAACGTACCGCGCTAATGCGGCTCCTCACTGGTCCGGCAGGCTCCGGCAAAACGGCGTCGATTCTCGACCAGCTCCGCGATGCCTTGCGCGCCGGCAACAGCGCCGTCCGCCTGCTCGTGCCCACCGCAACGCTGGCTCAGCACCTGCAAAATCAGTTGGCCCGCGAGGGCTTCGTCTTCCCGCGCGCCATCGTCGAGACCCTGAGCGCCTTCATCGCAAGCTACGCCGCGGATGCGCCTCAGGTCTCCGAAACCGCGCTCCACCTGATAGTGGAAGCGGCCGCGCGCCGCCTCAACCGGCCTGAGTTCGCGCGCGTGGTTCACTTGCCGGGCTTCAGCGCATCGCTGGCGCACACCATTTCCGAATTTTCGTCCGCCGGCTGCGACAGCGCCCGCCTCGCGGCCCATCTTCCCGATGCGCCGCTGAGCGCCGCTTTCCTCGCCGTTTACCGCGACGTGGATCGCGACCTCGCTCGCCGCGGCCTGGCCATGCGCGCCCGGCGTCTCGATATTGCCGCGCAACGCATCGCTGACGGCGGTCTGCAAGGCGTCCGCACGGTTTGGCTAGACGGCTTCCATGCCCTGCCCGACCCCGAACTCCGTGTCATCGCCGCGCTTGGCCGCCACGCCCAGATCACACTTACGCTGAACGATTCCGACGTCACCGCGGATCTGGGCTCGCGCCTCGAAGACATGGGCTTCACCACCCAGCGCGCCACCCGTCCGCGAGCCTATCCCGCCCTGGCGGTCGTGAAAGCCGCCGGAATCGAGCGCGAAGCCGAAGAGATCGCGCGCCGCATTATTGAGCAGGCCGCGGCCGGACGCCCGTTCCGCGAGATCGGAATCGTCGTCCGCGCAGCCGAGTCCTACGTCCCCATTCTGCGTTCCACGCTGGAGCGCTTCGGCATCCCCGCGCGCTTCTATTTCGATTCCAAACTCGAAGAGCATACCGCCGTGCGATTTCTCGCCGGCGCCGTGGACGCGATGCTCGGTGGATGGGATCACGCGGAGACGCTGGCCGTTTTGCGCCTGGCGCCGCGCCTTGCCGATTCGAACGCAATGGACCGTTTCGATTTCGCCGTCCGCGAGCTGATACCCGCCGCCGGATTGGCGGGTCTCAAAATCCTCGCGGGCGATCCTGAGTTATTGCGCTTGATCGAGGGTCTCGCAGCGCTCGACGGTGGGACAGACGATCGCCTTTCGTCGTCTGTCATGCTTCCCGCGGAGTGGTCGGCGCGATTCGAATTGCTGCGCAATCTGTTTCGCCCCGCCCGTCCGCGACAACCGGATGCTAACGCGCCTTCCGGGGGCTCCGACGGGAGCCGCGACTATGAGGAAGCGGTCTTCGCGAGACACCAACTGGCGCTCGCCTATCGCAGCCAGTCGGCGGCGCTCGACGCTTTCGACCAGGCCATCGGCGAAACCGCCGCCGCGCTCGATCCGCAAATCAAACTGCCGCTCGAAGAGTTTTGGCGCTACGCGAAGGCCGCGCTCCGTCTCACGCCACTGCGCTTGCGCGACGGGCGCCGCAACGCGGTCCAGGTGATCGGCGCCCATGAAGCGCGCCAATGGTCGCTGCCGGTGGTCTTCGTGTGCGGCATGGTGGAAAAGCAATTCCCGCGGTTTCACCGGGCCGACCCGTTCTTTCCCGACGCCGCGCGCGGCCGCCTCAACGCCGCCGGCATTCGCGTGCGCACGGCCGCGGATTTCGAGCGCGAAGAGCGGGCACTGTTCGACGCCGCCATCACCCGCGCCACTTTGCTCACCACGCTCACCTATCCCGAGTTCGATTCGCGCGGCGACCGCAGCCTGCCATCCATCTTCCTCGACGACCTTCACATTCCCCCCGTGGGCGCCGCCGCCGTGCGGCCGCAACCGCGCTGGCAGCCCACGCCGCGGCCCCGCGTTGCCCGCATTGCCGCGGAAGCCGCGCCCGCGCTGCTCGATTTCCTGCGCACAAGAACCGCCCGGCTCACGCCCAGCGGCCTGGAATCGTACCTGCAGTGCGCGTTTCAATATTTCGGAAATCGCATGTTGCGTCTCAAGACCGCGCCAGACCGTCCCGAAGAACGGCTCAGTTTCCTTGAGCAGGGGAACATCGTGCACGAAGTTCTGGCGGCGGGATATGCGCAGCCCGAGACTTTCGAGCGGCTGTTCGAAGAGGCGTTCGAGCGCAAGCGCGAAAAGTTGAATATCCCGAACGGCTATCACACTGAGCGATTGCGCAACGCCATGCGCGAAGACCTGCTGGCATTCGCCGCCAACACGGAATGGCCGCGCGCCGAGTTCCGATCGCGGACGGAAGAGAAATTCTCATTCGAGTTAGTGGCGCGGGCCGATGGCCTGGGCGCCCCGTCGGATGACGCCGCGGCGCGGGCCCATGGCCTGCCCGCCCGGGCGGATGACACAGCGGCGCGGGCGGATGACCTGCGCGCCCCCGCGGACGAGACCGCATTGGGCAATACGGCGTTGGACAATACCGTCGAAATCTCCGGCCGCATCGACCGCATCGATACGGCCGATGACGGCCGCGCCTACGTGATCGACTACAAGTACAGCGCCGCGCAACGCACCAAGGGCCGCTTGAAAGACGAAAACCTGTTGCAAGCGCCGCTCTATATGATGGCCGCCGAGCGCACTTTCGGAGTCACTCCCGACGGCATGTTCTACGTGGGTTTGAAGGGCGGTATCGGGTACGTGGGTTGGAGCCATTCGGGCATGCTCAAGAGCCTGCCTCTTCCCGATAACTGGCTCGAAATCGCGGAGCGGCGCACGCTGCAAGCCATGCATGAGATCCGCGCCGGGCGCGTGGAAGTGGCCCCCGCGAACCCCGCCAACTGCCGCTTCTGCGACTGCCGCGATGTCTGCCGCGTGAACCTGGCGGTTGTTACAGCGGCTGTTGCGGACGCCGCTGCCGAGGCCGTTTCCGAGGCGACGGAGGGCGCATGAACGAAGTCTCGTTAACGCCCGAACAGCTCGACGCGGTGGACGTATCGAAGCGGCATATGGATGCGTGCATCGTCGCCGGGCCAGGCTCCGGCAAGACCACCGTATTGGTGGAATACTTCCGCCGCCTGGTGGATGCGGGCGTCGATCCGCTGCGCATTCTGGCGATCACGTTCACCGAAAAGGCCGCCGGCAACATGCGCAAGAAGCTGGGCGAAGCGTTTCAGGACGACAGCGCACTGCGCGCCAAATTGGAGCGCGCCTGGGTCTTCACCGTGCACGGATTCTGCTCGCGGCTGCTGCATGAGAACGCCGTATGGGCGGGCGTCGATCCCGAATTTACGATGGCGGATGCGCGCGCGGCTTACCGGCTGCAACGCGAATCGATGGATGAGGCCATGGAAGAAGCCTTCCAAAGCGATGCCGCCGCGGTGCGCGCCTTGATTCGCGGCCTCTCATCGCCCGACTTCGAAGAGGCGGTTCTCTCGGCTTACGATGCCATCCGCGGCGCGGGTTTGACCATCGATCAGGTGGCATCGCGTCCAGCGCCGGATGGGAACGCGATGGCTGATGTTGAAGATCTGATCGAATCCCTTCGCCGGGATCCACTCACCAGCTGGGACTTCAAGCAGAAAACTCATTTGCGGGAAATCGTCGAAAGCGCTCAGCGCATCGTCTCAGCGGATACTCCTCGCCAGGCGCTTGCAGAGCTCGAGAAGTTTCCCGCAAACCTGAACAAGTGTAAGCGCGGAACACAGGCTTACGAGGTGGTTAGGGAACTCAGAGACCGCAAGATGAAGGCGTTGAAGTACGCCCTGATCACCGCTCACTACGCCCCACAGCGCGAGTTACTCTTCGACATTCTGCGCCGCTTCGACCGCATCTATCGCGGCCACAAGCGGAGCGCCGGCTCGCTCGATTTCGCGGACCTGGAAGAGTACGCCGTGCGCCTGCTCGCGGAAAATTCCGAAGCGCGCGCCCGCGTGCAGGGGCAGTTCGACCACGTCCTGATGGACGAGTTTCAAGACACCAACGGGCAGCAGGCCGAGCTGCTGCGGCTGGTGCGGGCGCCGGACCGGTTCTATGCCGTGGGCGACATCAACCAATCCATCTTCGGTTTCCGCCACGCCGAGCCGCAGGGCTTCGACGACTATCGCGCTGAAATCGAGCGCAGCGGCAAGCATCTGGTGAACCTCGCCGGAAACTTTCGCAGCCGCGCCGAAATCCTCAGCGCCATCGAAGCCATAACCGCTGACGCGCGCGGCGTCGAACCTCGCAGCCTGGTTGCCCAGCGCGCATTCGAGAAGCCGCGGCCGGTCGCGGTGGAAGTGGTCGGCGTCAATGCGGAAGCGGCCGGCCCGGGCTTGCGGATGGAAGCGCTGTGCGTTGCCGGGCGCATACTCGAACTGCTCCGCGACAATCCGCAATTCAGCTTCAAAGACGTCGCCGTGCTGGTGCGCAATACCGAAGTCTTCCGCGCCATCGAGGCCGCGTTCGGCCAGACCGGCATCCCATATCTCATCAATAGTGGCCGAGGTTTCTACGAAGCGCGCGAGGTCAACGACCTGGTGCACCTGCTGCGCGTTATCGCCAATCCGCGCGATGAGATCAGCCTCGCGGCCGTGCTGCGCTCGCCGCTTGTCGAAGCGTCGGACGAAGCCCTGCTGCGGCTCCGGATGTTGGGCGACAACATCGGCGGCGCGCTCCGGCGCTTGGGTCGCGAGGCCGCGGCCGATTTCGGCGACGATTACGCCAAGCTCACCCGCTTCCGCGAGCGCTTACGCAGTTGGCGTATTCGCCGCGAATTAGTCGCCTTCGATCGCCTGCTGCTGGCGGCCATGGACGATTGCGGCTACCGACCCGAATCGGGCTCGCGCGGCGCCGGCAATATCGATAAGTTCCTGGCGCAGGCCAGAGACGCCGCATCGCGCTTGACGCTCGACCGGTTCGTCGAAGAGTTGTCGCGCGTGCGCGATTTGAACCCGCGCGAGCAGGATACCGCGCCCGAAGATTCCGCCGATTCCGTGAAAGTGATGACGGTACATTCGGCTAAGGGCCTCGAATTTCCCATTGTGTTCGTGGCCGCGATGCACAAGGGCGTGGAGACAAATCCGCCGGTGGTAGCGTTCTCTCCGCGAATCGGACTGGGCGCATCCTGGCGAAATCCGGCCGCGCGCAAAGAGGCCGCGCGCGAAGAGAAACAGAAAGACGACATATTCCAGCACGCCATCCGCAAAGAACGGAAGGTCCGCGAGATGGAAGAGAGCCACCGCCTGCTTTACGTGGCGATGAGCCGCGCCGAGCAGCACCTGGTGCTCAGCTTCACCGGCGGCAAGACCAAGGAGTGGGCGAAAGTGGTGGCGGAAAGTCTGCACCTGGACACGGAAACCTGCCGCGACGAGGTGGTCTCGATAACCGCGCCCGATGGCAAACCGTGGAGCCTGCGCGTGCAGATTACCGATCGCGCGCCGGAATTGCTTCACAACTCGCGGCCGCCGGCGCAGGCGAAAGATCTGGTCGAGTTACTGGCCGCTCCGCCGATCGACAGCCAGCAGGACGCCAACGCTACAGTCACCGCGCTGGCGAAATTTGCCAAGTGCCCGCGCGAATACTACCTGGCGCATTACCTGGGGTTCGCAGGCCGCCGCCGCAAACTGCGCCATATTGACCACGACATCGACAACGACGGCGAAGAGGACGATCTACCGGCCGACGAGTTCGGCAGTCAGGTTCACGAGCTACTCGCGGGTGACGTCGTGGAGCGACCGGATCGCGAAGCCGTGCGCCTTGCCGAAGTCTTCCGCCAGAGTCCACTGGGTCGGCGAGTGGCTCAGGCGACGCGCGTCGAGCGGGAATTCGACTTTCTCATGTCGATAGAAGACCTGGTGATCCGCGGCCAGATCGACCTATGGTTTGAAGAAGGCGACCAACTGACGATTGTGGACTACAAGACCGACGCAGTGACCGCCGCGGAAGCGCGTCAGCGCGCACAGGATTACGATGTGCAACTGAAGCTCTACGGGTTAGCCGTGGAACGGGTCGCGGGACGTCCGCCGGACCATGCCTGGCTGCACTTTCTGCGCCCGGACAAGGCGATTGAAGTGGACCTTGCGCCGTCGCTGCTCGGATCGCCGCAGCAGATCGTGCGCGAATTTCAAGAGGCGCAATCGAAGCTGGAGTTTCCCATGAACATTGGCGAACATTGCCGCCGCTGCCAGTTCTATAAGGACCTATGCCCCGCCGGATAAGCGTAGCGCACGCACTCTTGCGTGCGCCACGCGCGGCTACGTCATCGACCAGCCCTTGCGCACCACCGGCTTGATGTACTTATTGGCTTCCGCGTTGTTCGTGACGCGCATCTTGGCCGAGTCGTATTCCACCTTGCCTTCGACGCGCAACGCGATCACGCCCAGCAGAATCCATTCGGTCATGGGTGCGCTCACGCTGAAATTGGAACACGCCGGGTCGCCGCCCTTGCAGGCGCGAATCCAATCGCGATAGTGACCGGGTGAACGGGTCAGCAGCTCCGCCGGGAATTTGTAGTCTTTCATCTTTTCCATCGGCAGCAGGCGCGTCTCTTCGCCATAAGTGCCGGTGGTCAGCATGCCCTTGTCGCCGATAAACAAGCTCCCGTCCGGCGACACCCGGCGCGGCTCGCCTTGAGCGGAGCGCTCAATATAATTCTCGTAATTGAAAACCCTGCCGATGTAAGGGCTGGGCGGCGCGGCGGGCCGCTGAGCCGGCGCCTGGCCCTGCTCACCCTGAGGCCGGGGCCGATTGAAATTCGGCAGATCGCCTACATATTCGCCTTCGGGAACGCCCGGAAATTTGGGGCTCTCCTTCAAGCCGTCGTGCCAGAAGAGTTTCACCGCGGGCATGTTTCCGTGCGCCGGAAAGTCGAAGCGGATCACCGACGATTTCGGGAACATGAAGCTGCTGGCTCCCTCTTTTTGGATGCACTCCACGCTGGTGGGCATGCGCTCGGTCAGCTTCAACGCCATGTTCGGCGCCCCCAGAATGTGGCACGCCATATCGCCCAGCGCGCCGCAGCCAAAATCATAGAACCCGCGCCAGTTGAACGGCTGGTAGAAATTGCCATTTTGAGTGGGATATCCCTTGCCGCCCACCGTGAACGGGCGCTGTGCCGCGATGCCATTCCACAGGTCCCAATCGAGGTTTGCAGGCACTGGATCCGGCGCCGGAATCTCCGTCAGGCCCTGCGGCCAGATGGGACGGTCGGTCCAGGCGTGAACTTCGGTGACGTTGCCGATATCGCCATTCCAGATCATCTCCGCGCACTGCCGCGTGCCCTCGTTAGAGTAGCCCTGGTTGCCCATCTGCGTGGCCACTTTATACTTCGCGGCCGCTTCGGACATCATGCGCGTCTCGGCGATGGTGCGGGTCAGCGGCTTCTGCACGTAGACGTGCTTTAGGCGCTCCATGCACCACAGCGCGGCCGTGGTATGCATGAAGTCGGGGATCGTCACAATCACCGCATCGATGCCGGAGGCTTCTTTATCCAGCATCTTGCGGAAGTCCTTGTACTTCGGCGCCTTGGGGAACTCGTCGTATATTTTCGACTTCGCCGCCTGCGAGTCGTCCACATCGCAAAGGGCGACGATATTCTCAGTCGTCGCGCACCCGCGAATGTCGCTGGCCGCCTTCCCGCCAGCGCCGATCGAAGCAATATTCAGCTTCTCATTGGGCGACTTATATCCCCCGGCTTTCAACGAAACCGTACTGCCGAAGCCGCCCTTGGGAATAGCACCCGCCAGCAGCGAACCGTAAAAGAAATAGCGTCTCGTGAATCTTGCCATGGATCCACCTCCCGAACCGCTCAAGTATATCAGTTCCGCGCCGGCCCGGCGAAAGCACTCGCATAGACGGGCCGGTCAAAATCCGCTCCCCTACGGTCGCGGCTCCGTAACCATAAAATCGACACCGTCATGCGGACGCGGCGGCACGCTACCCGCTTGCTAACCAAAATCTCGGCAGACCGTCTACCCGGCATACGAAATTCCGGGTAGAATATCTACCAGCTATGCCGAAAGAAGCTTCCGGACGTATCGAGTTGCTGCAAGGAACGCTGGACATGCTGATCCTGCGTACGCTGCTGTTTGGCCCCGCTCACGGCCATCAGATCGCGAAGCACATCCAGCGGACGACGGACGATTTGCTACAAGTGGAGCACGGATCGCTCTATCCGGCGCTCCACCGGTTGGAGCGCAAAGGCTGGATCGCGGCGAAATGGGAACCGGCGGGTAAAGATCTGAAGCGGGAATTCAAGTATTACCGGCTCACCCCGGCTGGAAGGAAGCAACTGCTCGCGGAGGAATCGAAATGGAAGCAGATGACGGGCGCCATCGCGCGGATTATGTGGCCGGCGAAGGAGAGCTGAGATGCGCTGGCGGCGGCGTAAACAGTCCGAGCGGGATCTGGAACGCGAACTGCGTTCCCATTTGGATTTGGAGGCCGAGGAGCAGCTTGATGCCGGCCTGACGGCCGATCAAGCGCGTTACGCCGCGCAGAGAGCTTTTGGTAACACGACTTTAGTCCAAGAGGAGATACGCGAAATGTCGCGATGGATGTTATTAGACAGACTCCGCCAAGATCTGCGCTACGCGTTCCGCACACTGGGAAGGAATCGCGGGTTCACCGCGGTGGCGATTCTCACCCTGGCGCTGGGAATCGGCGCGAATACCGCGATCTTCAGCTTACTGAATGCGGTCGAGCTGCGCCGTCTTCCCGTGCGCGATCCACAACAACTCGTGATGCTGGAATGGGCCGCCAACAAGAAAGTGAGCTGGCCGGAGGGCTACAGCAGCTATGGCGGCTGTGACTCCGGGGAAATCCGCGACGCCGGGCAAATGCGCTCTGCCAGCGCCGGATGCTCGTTCAGCTATCCGGTCTTCGACTACTTCGGCTCGCATTCAAAGCTGTTCCGCGGCCTTGCGGCGGTGGCGGGTCCGGCCGGGTTTCAGGCGCGCATCCACGGCGAAATTGTTCGCGCCAACGCTCAGTTCGTCAGCGGAGATTTCTTCAGCGTCCTCGGCGTTTCCGCGCAGGTGGGCCGGACGCTGGATGCTAAAGACGATCAGCCAGGCGCCGAGCCGGCGGCCGTGCTGAGCTCGCGGTTTTGGCAAGCGAATTTTGGCGGAGACGCGGGCATCGTAGGAAAGACAATCGCGCTGGACGGCGCTCCCTTCACAGTGGTTGGGGTCGCGGCCAAGGAGTTTTTCGGACTGCAGCCCACCGGAGTGCCCGATCTCTGGATTCCCGTGCATGCAGGCGCACGCTTGGGCTATGGCTGGTGGAATTCCCTTGCAGCCGGCAATGGCTGGCTGTACGTCGTTGGGCGTCTCAAGCCCGGTGTTCCATCCGGCCAGGCGCGCGCCGAGATGAGCGTCTTACTGCGGCAGGCCCCTGGCTCGGTGGACGTGTTCACGCCCCAAATACAAACCAACATGGAGTTGGCCGGCATCGCGCGCGGCTTGTCCGGATTGCGCCGGGCGTATTCGGATCAACTGCATGTCCTCATGGCGGTGGTGGGTTTGGTTCTGCTGATCGCCTGCGCCAATATCGCCAACCTGCTGCTGACGCGAGCGTCCGTCCGGCGCAGAGAGATGGCTGTACGAATGGCGATCGGCTGTAGCCGCGCGCGGCTATTGCAGCAGCTCTTCACTGAAAGCCTGCTTCTGTCCGCTCTTGGGACCGCGGCCGGCCTGCTGTTCGCCCGGTGGACCCCCGCGCTTGCCGCATTCCTGGCTTCGCGAGACAACCACAGCACGCTCATCGATGTCCGCCTCGATCCGCTGGTCCTGTTTTTCACGGTAGGCGTGGCGTGCCTCTCGGCAGCGCTCTTCGGGCTCGCCCCGGCTCTGGCCGGCACACGCGAGCACCCCGTTGCGGCGCTGAAGAGCGGAACCGCATCGGGGCAGCGCAGCCGGTTCGGGCGCGCACTGGTCGCGGCGGAAATGGCGCTGGCGCTTGTACTGCTGATCGGAGCCGGACTCTTCGTGCGTACTCTGGTCAACCTGGAAAAACTCGATCCGGGTTTTCGCCGCGACAACCTGCTCACCTTCCAAGTCTTGCGGCCGCGCGACGTGAACAATCCTCAGGTCCAACCGCCGGCTAATCCTGGATTGCGCGACCGGCTTGCCGCTCTTCCAGGGGTGCTTTCCGCGACTTGGGCGAGCGAAGTGTTGCTGGTCGGGAACCTGGAGGCTACCACGGTTCGACTGGCCGGCAGGGACGATTTGGGCGATGTTCAGGTCAGCAGCTTGCGGGTTGGCCCCCGATTCTTCGAGACCATGGGGATTCCCGTGCTGGCCGGGCGCAGCGTGCAGATTCAGGATTGCCAAGCCGATGCGACTGCAATCTGGATCAACCGCCGCCTGGCGGAGAAGTATGGATCGAATGCAGATCCTCTCGGGCGGGTCATCGTGAGGGGAAAGACCAGATACCAGATTGCCGGAATCGTGGGAGATACAAAATACGAGACGCTGCGCAGCGCCATAGATCCGAGCGTCTATATTCCTTCTCGCGGCGGCGGAGTCTTCGTGCTTCGGACCGCTTCCGATCCGGAGTCTCTCGCGGCGGCGGCGCGCGGAGCGGTGCGCGACGTGAATTCCAATCTGATTGTCGACAATATCAAGAGCGAAGCGGCGCAGATAGACGAGCAACTTTTCAAGGAACACCTGATGGCGCGGCTATCTATGGTATTCGGCTTGTTAGCGCTGACCATGGCCGCGATTGGCATCTATGGCGTGCTGGCTTTTTCCGTGACTCGCCGGACCGCGGAGATCGCGATCCGGATGTCACTGGGCGCCATGCCGGGCGGGATCATGCGGCTCGTGTTACGAGACGGTCTGGCTCCAGCCGCAATCGGCGCGGCAGTAGGATTGCTTGCGTCGTGGGGCCTGACGAAACTAATATCGACTCTCCTGTTCGGGGTGACCGCACTCGATCCACTTACGTACATCGCGGCAACGTTGCTTCTGCTCGCGGTGGCCATGTTAGCGTGTTATGTCCCGGCGCGCCGCGCGACCCGCGTCAGCCCGGTGTTGGCTTTGAGATACGAGTGATGTGGCGCCGCAAACAATCCGAGTGCGATCTGGACCGCGAGCTTCGTTCTCATCCGGAATTGGCAGCCGAGGCGGGCAAAGATGGTGTTAGCTCAATTCGAAGCGCGTTCACATGAGTGTGAACGCTGACGCATGAGTGCGCGCGCCACGATCCGCACGCCGGCACGATAGCCGGGCAGGCGCTATACTCGTACCGGAGAATCCCAATGGCAGCAATTCAATTCACGCTCAACGGTAAGCCGCAGGCCGTTGACGCGGTTCCGGCGATGCCCTTGCTGTGGGTATTGCGCGATTCGCTTGGCTTGACCGGAACCAAATATGGCTGCGGCATGGCGATCTGCGGCGCCTGCACGGTGCATATCAACGGGCAGCCGATGCGCTCCTGCTCCACGCCGCTTTCGAGCGTGGCGGGCAAGCACGTCACCACCATTGAGGGCCTTTCGCCGGATGGCAATCACGCCGTGCAGCGCGCCTGGGTGGAGGAGGACGTGCCGCAGTGCGGTTACTGCCAATCCGGCCAAATCATGACGGCGGCTGCCCTGCTTTCAAAGACGGTGCGGCCTACCGACGCCGATATCGACGAGGCCATGCGCAATAATATCTGCCGCTGCGGCGCCTATCAATCTATCCGCAAGGCGGTGCATCTGGCGGCGCAATATCAAGCGGCGGCCAAGCCGGCGCGGGGAGGTGAGGAATGAGCCCGGTCATGACATTCGGTCGCCGCGGATTTCTGAAGACGGCAGCGGGCGGGTTGCTGCTGGGGTTCCAACTCTCGCGCGGATCGAAGCTGAGCGCCGCCATATCGGACAATGTATCTGACAACGCATCTGACAGCAAGTTGAACGCGTGGGTACACGTGGGCACGGACGATTACGTGACGCTGTTCATCCACAAGGCCGAGATGGGGCAGGGCACGGTGACTTCGCTTTCCATGCTTCTCGCCGAGGAGCTGGAGTGCGATTGGAAGAAGATCCGCACCGAGTTTCCGGGCATCGACCGCGCCTACGGACCGAACCAGGGCGTAGTGGGAAGCGCGAGCATCCGCACTTCATGGCAGCCGCTGCGGCAGGCGGGCGCTACGGCGCGCGAGATGCTGGTTCAGGCGGCGGCGCAGAAGTGGGGCGTGGATAAAACCCAGTGCCGCGCGGAGAACAACGCCGTGGTCAATACGGCCACCAATACGCGGTTGAGCTATGGCGAGCTGGCCGAAGCCGCCGCCAAGATCGCGCCGCCAGCCGGCGTGGCATTGAAAGATCCCAGCCAGTTCCGCATCATCGGCAAGCCGCGCAAGCGCCTCGATACGCCGGAAAAGACTACTGGCCGCGCGGTGTTCGGCATCGACGTGCGTGTGCCCAACATGCTCTACGCCGCGGCTGCGCGCTGCCCGGTTTTCGGCGGCAAATTAGCCAGCTTCGACGCCGCCAAGGCCAAGGCGATGCCCGGAGTGAAGCACGTGGTGCAGATCTCTTCGGGCGTGGCCGTAATTGCGGATAACACCTGGAATGCCATTCAGGCGCGCAACGCCCTGGTGATTCGGTGGGACGAGGGCGCGCACGCGGGCTTGAACAGCGCGGGCATCCGCAAAGAGTGGGTGGAGCTTGCGAACCAACCGGGCGCGGTAGCGCGGCAGGATGGCGACGCCGCAGGGGCGCTCGCGGGCGCGGCCAAAAAGATTGAAGCGGTGTACGAAGTCCCGTACCTGGCGCATGCGCCCATGGAGCCGCTGAATTGCACTGCCGACGTGCGCGCGGATAGCTGCGAGGTGTGGGCGTCCACGCAGGGGCAATCCGCGGCGCTGCAGGAAGCCGTGCGAGTGACCGGGCTGCGGCCCGATCAAGTAAAGATCAACACGAAATACATGGGCGGCGGATTCGGACGCCGCGCGCGCGCGGATTATATCGGCGAAGCGGTGGAGGCTTCGAAGGCCGTGGGCGCGCCCGTGCAGCTCACATGGGCGCGCGAAGACGACATGCAGCAGGATTGGTACCGGCCGGCGGCGTACACGCGCTTTGCAGGCGGTCTGGACGCCGACGGATGGCCGGTGGCGATTACGGGGCGCATGATTTGTCCGCCGTTTGGCGGGCTGCGCAACGGCGTTTCGGGAACGGCGACTCAGGGCGTGGTCGATATTCCGTACGCCATCCCCAATGTGATGGTGGATTATCACGCGGCCGACCCGGGCATTCCGGTGAGCTACTGGCGGTCGGTGGGCTATTCGCAGAATACGTTTTTTGCGGAGAGCTTCATCGATGAGCTGGCAGCGGCGGGCGGCAAGGATGCGTTCGAGTTCCGGCGCAAGCTGCTCCGGAAATCGCCGCGTCCGTTGGCGGTGTTGGAGCTGGCCGCCGAGAAGGCCGGTTGGGGCAAACCGCTGCCGGCGGGGCGCGGACGCGGCATCGCGCTGGTAAACAACATCGGCAGCTTTACGGCGGAGGTGGCGGAGGTCTCGGTCACTCAAGGCAAGCTGAAGGTACATCGCGTGGTGTGCGCGGTGGATTGCGGACAGGTGGTGAATCCATCGGGCGTTGAGCAGCAGATTCAAAGCGGCATCGTCTACGGATTGAGCGCCGCGATGAAGGGCGAGATTACCATCGACCGGGGACGCGTGCAGCAGGCGAATTTTCACCAGTACGACGTACTGCGCATCGATGAGATGCCGGTGGTGGAAGTGTATCTCGTGCCCAGCCAGGCCGCTCCGGGCGGCATCGGCGAGGCCAGTGTTCCACCGATCGCGGCGGCGGTAGGCAATGCCATCTTCGCCGCGACGGGGAAGCGCGTGCGGAAGCTGCCAATGCGCGTGGAAGACCTGGCGTAGGTTGTCTGGGGATAGGCGCGACGAGACAGTCATGGGCTAACTGGGTTGCGGGGGGCTAGCTGCCAGCTTTATCGAGTCTCGCCGATACGGTGAGAGCGGCGGCTGGGTCGCGGCGACCATTCTGCACAAACGGTGGCAGCCAATCCTGGCGGAGCGGCTGAGGATCGGCCTCGTGGCCGGCCGCTTGGCAGGACAGACCATCGCCTTTCGTGGTCTGTTATGTTTTGCTAAAGTACGGCCGCCCGACAGACGACAAAAAACGATCGTCTGTCCCACCTCACGCCACCTCACCTCCGGCAAAGTAAGTGACATTGAGGTTGGCAACCACGTTGGCAACCTGCCCCACAAAAGGCTGTCACTGAGTTACGGAAGCTCTATAAGTGGCGGCTGTTGGTCGACGAGGGCCGCAAAACGGAGACATAGCTTCTCTCAGCCCGGCCTCATCATCGCGGCTACCGCCATAAAGGCACGGTTTAACGGTCGTCACGCGCGACCAGCGACTACGATTTGGGCGCGGGCTCGGTCATCAATCCTTGGGAAACGTAAAGCCCGCCGTGTTTCTCGCAGCGCGAAGCGTTCGCGCGGGAACTGTTCCCTGAAACCGCTGCATGGTAACGTGGTTTTGAGCAGCCGTTATGTCCACCCAGGCAAAGATCTTTCTCACGCCCGAACAGTACCTTGAAATCGAGCGTCAGGCTGAGCGCAAGAGCGAGTATTGGCAAGGTGAAATGTTCGCCATGGCCGGCGCGGGCGAACCTCACAACCTGCTGGTGACGAATATTAACGGTCAGTTCTACTTGCAGTTGCGGTCCAGCGCCTGCCGGACCTATACCAACGACATGCGCGTGAGTGTCACCGCGACGGGCCTTTACACCTATCCCGACATCGTTGTGGTCTGCGGCGTTCCGCAGTTCCTCGACGGCCGCCGCGACACGCTCTTGAATCCTACGCTGATTATCGAAGTCCTGTCACCCTCGACGGAGGCCTATGACCGCGGCCGCAAGTTCGAACACTACCAGTCGATCGACTCCCTCAAACAGTATCTTTTGGTGGCCACAGAGCGTGTTCATGCCGATCTGTTCACCCGCCAGCCCGGCGGCCAGTGGCTTCTGACGGCTGCCGGCAGCGTCGAGGACACCATGGATCTGGAATCCGTTGGTTGCCGCATCACGCTCCGCGACAGCTATGCGAGAGTGGAGTTTTCGCCCTGAACCTGCCCGCGCCGGGAGCGGGGGTCGGGGCGGGCGGCCGAATCGTGCGGCGCGGCACACGGAGCGCTGTACATCATGCGCCCGGGCGCTTGGGGCAATCTCACCCGGCCTAAACCCGTAGTACAATGGAATTTCGAACTTTTGGGAGTATAGATGCTGATGATTCGTATGGCGCGTTTCGGCGCCAAAAAGAAGCCTTTTTTTCGCTTAGTGGTAATTGAAAAGGAACGCGCCCGCGACAGCCGCAACATCGAAGTGGTGGGCCACTACAACCCTACCGCCAACCCTGCCAAAGTGGTCTTGAAGCACGACCGCATCGAACACTGGACCAAGAACGGCGCCCAGTTGTCCGACACCGTAAAGCGTCTGGTGGCAAAGAATCCTGCCCCGGCGCCGCTCCCGGCCGCTTAACCGGCCCGGAGCGCGCTCTAACTGTAAAAAAGAGAACGGCAACAAGCCTTTCAGGTTGCATTTTCGTTCAGTCTCCTTCTCCGGTTCGCTACCATGGATGAGAAAGGCGGGGTGAAATGAAACAGTTGATCGAAGACATCGCCAAAGCTCTAGTAGACATCCCGGAAGAAGTTTCGGTCCACTTGGTGGAAGGCGAACAGGTCACCGTTCTCGAACTGAAGGTTGCCCCCAGCGATTTGGGCAAAGTGATTGGCAAACAAGGGCGTACGGCCCGCTCCATCCGCACCATTCTGGGAGCGGCCGGGATGAAGTTAAACCGCCGGTTTACGCTGGAAATCCTCGAGTGAACGTTCAGGAGCCTTCGCGAATTGAGGACGCCGCGTGGGTCGCGATCGCCCTGTTAGGGAGGACCAGGGGCAATCGTGGCGAACTTACGGCCATCCCTTTGAGCAGCAAACCCGAACGATTCCAAACCTTAACCGAGGTTTACCTGTTCGGGTCGGGCGAGCGCCGTGAAGTGGAAACCACCTGGTTCCACAACGGCACGCTGATCTTCAAGTTTCGCGGCATCGATACGATTTCCGATGCGGAACCCTTGTCCGGCTGCGAAGTGCGCGTCCCGCTGGCTGAGCGCACCCCGCTCGAAGCCGGCGAATTTTTCCAATCGGAGCTGATCGGCTGCGAAGTCTTCGACCACCGGAGCGGCGAGCGCATCGGCAGCGTGACGGATTGGGAAGACGGCGGCGGCGCGGGGATTCTGGTGGTCGATCGCCATCTCATGATTCCCTTCGCGCGCGCCATCTGCGTCGAAATCGACCCGGCCGCCAGGCGCATCGCGGTAGAATTGCCTCCAGGTCTCAGGGACATCAACCAACCGTGATCTTCCATGTGCTAACGATCTTCCCCGAATTCTTCGAGGGGCCGTTCGCGCACGGAGTGGTCAAACGGGCGAAAGACGCCGGCATTCTCGACATCCGCATCCACAACCTGCGCGATTGGACCTTCGACCGCCATAAATCCGTCGACGACCGGCCGTTCGGCGGCGGTGAGGGCATGGTGATGAAGCCCGAGCCGCTCTTCCTCGCCGTGGAAAGCATCTGGCCCGAGCGCACGCCGCGGCAAAAAGCGATTCTGCTCTCCGCTCAGGGCCGCATGTTCGACCAGGCGATGGCCAATGGGCTCTCGCGCGAAGCCGAGCTGCTGCTGATCTGCGGCCGTTATGAAGGCGTGGACGAGCGCGTGGCCGAGCATCTGGCCGACGGCGAAATATCCATCGGAAACTACGTATTGAGCGGCGGCGAACTGGCGGCGGCGGTGGTAATCGACGCCGTCGCGCGGCTGCTTCCGGGCGTATTGGGCAACGAAGCTTCCGCCGCGTTCGATTCGTTCCAGGAATCGGGCCACGGCGAAGGGCTGCTCGATTGCCCGCACTGGACGCGTCCCGCCGATTTTCGCGGATGGAAAGCGCCGGAGGTTCTGCTCAACGGAAACCACGAAGAGATTCGCAAGTTCCGCAAGCGATTGGCGCTGGAGAAGACCGCGCGGCTGCGGCCCGATCTGGTTCGTAGGCCGTAAGCGAGCCTTCGACGCAGAGACGCTGAGAAGACTCAAGAAAGAAAGCGTATCTCTTCTGCCTTCTCTGCGCCTCCGCGTCTCTGCGTCAAATTCCCTGCCTCCGACCCTTTGCTGCACCCTGATACACTCGTAGTTTCCCGTGGAAGACCTTTACGCAGCCCTGAAGCGTTACTGGGGCTACGATTCGTTCCGCCCCCTGCAAGAGCGCATCGTCCGGAGTCTGGTGTCGGGCTGCGATGCGGCGGTGGTTATGCCCACCGGCGGCGGAAAATCGCTCTGCTATCAGTTGCCGGCGCTGGTGATGGGGCAAACCGTGGTGGTGATCTCGCCGCTCATCGCGCTCATGCAAGACCAGGCCGCGCAGCTTGCGGACATGGGAATTCCCGCCGCCGTGCTCAATAGCTCGCAATCGCAGGACGACCAGCGCATCGTGATAAAGGCCGCGATAGATGGCGCGTACCGCCTGTTGTACCTTTCGCCGGAGCGCCTCGCGCGCAACGATACCATCGCGTGGCTGCGCCGCGTGCCGCTGGCGTTTTTCGCCATCGATGAAGCCCACTGCATCTCCGAATGGGGCCACGAATTCCGGCCCGAATACCGCCAGCTTAGCGCGCTGCGACAGCATTTCCCGGATAAGCCGATCGCGGCCTTCACCGCCAGCGCCACCAAGCGCGTGCGGCACGATATTCTGGAGCAGCTTCAGCTCCGCGACCCGCACAAATACATCGCCAGCTTCCACCGCGCCAATCTGCGCTACATCGCGCATCAGTGCGACAAGAAGAACCATCGCAAGCTGCTGCTGGCCGCGATGCGCGCCTACGCGGGAGAAAGCGTCATCGTCTACGCGCCCACCATCGCGCTGGTGGAAGAGACGGTGGACTATCTGGCGGAGCGCAAGATCGCCGCCATCCCCTATCACGGCCAGATGGAAAACAGCTTGCGCCGCCGCAACCAGGAGCGCTGGATGAACGACGAGGTGCGCGTGCTGGTAGGCACTATCGCCTTCGGCCTGGGCATCAACAAGCCCGCCGTGCGCGCGGTGATTCATACGTCGATGCCGAAATCCATCGAGCAGTATTACCAGGAAGCGGGCCGCGCCGGCCGCGACGGATTGCCTGCCGACTGCGTGCTGCTGTGGCAGCCGAAAGACGCCGGCCTGCTGGCGTACTTTATCGATCAGCTCAACGACCCGGCCGAGAAGCAGCGCGCCTGGCAGCGCTATCATTCCATCCGGCAGTTTGTGGAAAGCGAGCGCTGCCGCCACTTGCAAATCTGCGCGCACTTCGGCCAGACCCCGAAATGGCAGCGATGCGAAATGTGCGACGTTTGCGGCAACGCCCCGGAGTGGCTGTCGGCGCCGGAGGAAGCCGCGCCGGTGAAGCGCCGCGAGCCGCGGAGGGTGGAAATGCCGGAGCCGGCAGTCAAGCCTGCCGCCAGACGCGCGGAGCCCGATTTGCGCGGCGCGGATTCGCGCAACGTGGATTCGCCGGATCTCGCGCTGCTCGACTTCTTCAAACAGTGGCGCCGCGCGGCCGCCGGCAAGGCGCAGGTTCCCGCGTATGTGGTGCTGAGCGACGCCGCACTGATGGAGTTGTGCCGGAAGCAGCCCTCGAACCTGCGCGAGCTGCTGATGGTCAGCGGCATAGGCGAGCGCAAAGCGGAGCTATACGGCCGCGACATCTTCGCCGCCTTTGAAGCCTTCAAGAACGGCGCGCGGGCGACGGTGCGAGAGGCAGCGCAAGCCTCGCCGGCGGAAGAAACCATCCGGCTGCTCGGCGAAGGCAAGACCTTCGCGGAAATCGCCGAGCTTCGCGGACGGAGTATCGCAACCGTGGTGAACATGGTGGCCGATCTGATCGAGAAAGGCCGCGTGGAATACCGCGTCGAATGGGTGGGCGAAGACGATCACAAGTTGATCGCCGAAGCGGTCGCCAATCTCGGTGCCCAGTGGTTAAAACCGCTGCGGGAAGCGCTTCCGGAGCGCATTGCGTACGATCAGATCCGCCTGGTTGTGGCGTTCTCCAGAAAGTCCGAACAATCGGAGCCGGTGTAGGCCTATGTTGACAGAGCTACGCCAGAGGCGTAGCGTAGAGCGTGTTCACGTTCATCGAATCGGCCGCTTTCGAACGTCTGCGCGATCTGTATCTGAGTGACGACGAATACGCTGAGTTGCAGCAATTTATGATTCAGAACCCGGAAGCCGGAAATATCGTGCGGGGATCCGGCGGTGTCAGGAATCTCCGCTGGCGGCGCCAAAGGCAGCGGTAAGCGCGGAGGGTTGCGAGTGATTTACTTCGTTCGCTATGAGCCGAATGAGCTTTGGATGCTGGCGCTATACGCCAAGACGAAGCGGGAGAACTTGCCTGCACATATTCCGCACCAACTTAAGAAGGAGTTCGAAAATGATTAAAAAGGCGGCCGGAAGGGCGCTCGCCCGATCGGAGGCTCAGCGCGATATCTGGCAGGAAGTACTCGACGGAGTGCGCGAGATCAAGGTTGGAGGCGGCCAGCGCACTCGGGTTGAGCCCCATTCATCCGCTCTGCGGGCGCGCTTGAACTCGGGTCTGACGCAGACGCAGTTCGCGGCGCTGCTGGGAGTCTCAAAGCGCACGCTGGAGCAATGGGAGCAGGGCCGCCGCGAACCAAGCGGGGCCGCCAAGACGCTCATCCGCGTGGCGGAGCTTCATCCGGAAGTGCTGCGTGAAATAGCGGCCTGAGCTTGGCGAAGCTTCACCCCCAGGGGGCGTCCCGCCCGTTCAGATAAACATCTCTTCGTCCTGCGTCGCCGTATCCACCGGGGCCTTCTTGCGGCCCAGCGCCGACATCGCCGCCGAAATCCCCGCCGCCACGCCGTTCACTTCGCGAACCGGGCGCATCACCGCGCGCTTTACCGATTCACCCACCTGCTCCACTTGATGGATCGTGGTGTCCACCGAGCGGTCGATCTGATCCAACCGCTCGCGCGTGCGGCCCGCAGCGTCTTGCAGCAGCTCGCCCACGCGTTCCACCTGGTCGCGGCCGGTCTTCACGATGGCCACCGCTTCATCGGAAATCTCCGCGACCTTGGGCCGCGCTTCGTCCACAAGGCGATTGACGCTTACCACCAGATCGCCGGTCTTATCGGCTACAGATCCAATGCTTGCGAGTACCGGACCAATTGCAGAACCAGCTTTCTCAAGCACCGGCCCAACCTTCTCGATCACCGGCCCAGCCTTCTCCAGTACGGCGCTCACCCGGTCCATCATCGGCCCTGCCTTGAGCAGCACCGGCCCCACCCGGTCTATAAGCGGCGTGGCATGTTCCTGGATTTTCCGGATAGAACGGTAGAACATCAGCAGCACAATGGCCTGCACCACCATTGCCAGACAGGCGAGGCCCACGCCCGCCGCCACCACCCATCGAAACAGTTCGTCCGTCATGCGTTGCGCCTCTCGCGCGGCGGATTACGCCGTCGGCTCAGCGCCGCCCACGGTCTCCCGGTACGCTTGCTTGCCGGCTTCCACCGCATCCGTCAGGTTGTCCTTCTGGCGGCCCAGCGCGTCCTTGCCTTTATCCACCCATTCCGAGGCAGTTTGCTTCAATCCGGCGCTGCGCTGCTTCAAGAAGTCCGTGCCTTCGCCGGTCTTACTCTTGATGATCTCGCGGGTCTCTTGCCCCGATTTAGGAGCAAACAGCATGCCGATGGCAACGCCCACGCCCAACCCCAGTAGAAAGCTCGAAAGTCCGTTCTTGTCCATGTATCCTCTCTCCGTTAGACGGCAATTCCAGTATACTCCGCATAAGTGCTTGAATCATGAGAGAAGCCAAGCGCAAGAGGCTGGAAGCGGACGGATTGTGGCAGTACGCACTGAAAGTCCTCGGCGGCCGCGCGCAATCCGCCGGTGAGCTGCGCGAGAAGCTGCGCCTTCGCGCCGAGCGCGCCGCCGATGTGGACGACGCAATGGCGCGTCTCAAGGACCTCGGATACCTGGACGACAAGCGTTTCGCCGAAGGCTTCGCCGCCGCGCGCCTCAGCAACGACAGACTGGGGAGCACCCGCGTGATTCAAGACCTGCGCCGCCGCCGCGTTGCGCCTTCGCTGGCCGAAACCACGGTGCAGAAAACCTATGAGAACGTCGACGAAGTCGCGCTGATTGAAGATTGGATTCGCCGCAAGTATCGCATGACCCCACGCGAGGGCCTGTTCGGCGAAGAGAAGGACCTGGCCGCGGCCTATCGCCGTTTGGCGCGCGCCGGCTTCCGTTCCGGCGAAATCATTCGCGTGTTGAAACGTTTTGCGAAGAATCCGGAGCTTCTGGATTCGTTCGAGCCTCCGGAGGAGCCGACGTTGGAGTAGCCAGAGGCGGTGCCGGCAGCGTAGCCGGAGGCGCGGCCGGCAGCAAAGCGCCATCGCATAACGGGCTGCATGCAAACGCAAGATCCTCCACCACGCGCCCGCCAATCAGGTGTTCCTGGATAATCCGCTCCAGCGCCTCCGGCCCCGCCGAGTGGTACCACACGCCCTCCGGATAGACCAGCGCGATAGGCCCCTGGTCGCAGATGCGGAGGCAGTTGGCGCGCGTGCGATAGACCCGGTCGAGCAATCCAAGCTCGCCCAACCGCCGCTTCAGATAGTCCCACGCCTCCAAACCCGCCTCGCGCGTACAGCACTTCGGCTTGGTCTGGTCGGCGCAGAGAAAGATGTGCCGGCATACGCCGGCGATGTTCAGCTCCGCGGCGCGCTCGAGGATGCGTTCGGTATCGGCCATTCTAACGGACGTCCTGTTCGGTAATCACGTAAGCGTCGATGCGCGAAAAGCCCGATATCCTGGCGACGATGTTATCCGGAAACCGCCGCAACTGCGCGTTGTAGTGTTCCAACAACTCATTGTACTTGCGCCGCTCGATGGCGACGGCATTCTCGGCTTCCTTGATCTCATCGCCGATCTTCCGGTAATCCCGGCGGGAGCTCAGCTTCGGATACCGCTCGGTCAAAAGAAACAGGCGCGCGCACGCCTGCATGAGCCGCGAGTTGGCTTGAATCTGCTGCTGCGCCGTAGACCCGCTGGAAAGAGCGGCGCGCGCCGCCGCGATGTCGTCGAAAACGGGGTTCCCTGCCCCGGCAAAGCCTTTCACGGTCTGCGCGAGATTCGCCACCAGCTCCGCGCGCCGCTGTAGCGCTCCGGCGACACTCGGCCACTCGGCTTCAATGGCTTCGCGCTGCGCCGACAGGCCGCCGCGGGCGCTCACCCAACCGCCGGCCGCCACGGCGGCCAGCACAAGCACGGCGATCGCGATTAGCGCGCGCGTCAAAGCAGGCTCCTACCTTTCCATCCGGCCGATCACCGCGCCGACGCCTTCGAGATACGGGCCAAGCAGCGCCAGCGGGTCCGCTTCCCGCGGCTTGATGCGGCCCTCGCGCACGTCCAGCAGCTTCTCGAATGGCGCGGCGTCGATCCGGAAATGCTCGCGCGCCACGGCCATCACCTCGCGCTTGGTTTGCGGCGCATCCACTCCGCGCAGCGCCAGCGCATGACCGAACAGCACGCAGAACGTCGAGACCGAATCGAGCAGCAGCCGGCGCAACAGATCGGGCTGGGACATCATGCCGGCGGCCTTCTGCCGCAGACGCAGGAGTTTTGCGCGCAGCTCGCGCTCCACTTGCGCGCGGTAAAACCGGCGGCCGATGGCGAGCCCGGATATCACGTCCTTACCGTACAACAACCGGTAGCAGTGCTGGATGCCGGTAAACTCGACGGCGAAGCACTCCGCGGATTCGGACACTTCGCTTTCCGTGATCAGCATCAGCGAGGCGTTTCCGCGCTCTCTCCACCAGCGGGAAATCTCCTCGCAAGCCGCCAGCTCGCGCGGCCCGATCGCTTCGAAGACGCACAGAACATTGATATCGGAAAACTTCGGCTGGTGGTCGCCGCAAGCGGCCGACCCGTACAGCACCACGGAAATCAGGCGCTCGCCATAGGCCTTCTGCAGCTTCTCCACCAGTTGGCTCAGCAGTTTTTCCATCGGTGTGTTACCAGCGCGACCTCACCAGCCGCCGGTTTCGCCGCCGCCGAAGCCGCCGGCGTTGCGGATATGCCGCGCCGGACGCCCAAGCACGCGGAACAGCCAGAAGCATAGCAGCAAAGCGCCGGCCACCAACAGCCACGGAATGGACTCCGCCAGCGACCGGCGCGCGCGCCGCGGCAGACGCACCGCAATGGTCTTACGCTGCGCCGCCGCGATGCGCGTTCCCATCTCATCGGCCGCCGCCATCAGCGCCTGCGCGTACTGCTGCCGCGCCAAAGCGGGCCGCGCCTGGCGAAGAATGGCGGCGATTTCGCTACCGGTCAGAACGGTTGCGAGTCCGGGGCCCGCTTCCATCCAATCGCGGCGGTTCTCGACGGCCACCAGCCACATTACGGCGTTCTTTTGCGGCTTCCGGTCCAGGGGCTTCTGGTCCAGATTCCAGGCGCGAAAGATGGCGTGAGTGACATCTTCGATGGGCTCATGCTGCAGCGACGCGATGGTTACCAGCGCAATCTGCGCGCCAGTAGCTTGCTCCACAGCCGCGCAGTAGGCATCGAGCTGCCTCTTGCCGCCGGCGTCGACGACGCCGGCGAAGTCGCTCACATATCCTTGCGGCTTGAAGACTGCCCAATCCACCGCCCACGCCGCCGGGGCGCACCCGAACGCGCACCACCACACGGCGGCCGCCAGCCGCATTCGCCGGTTCATGTCGAAGCCTCAGTGTACTACGCGCAGGCGCGGGTGCTTGGGCGTTTGCGGGATTTACTCGGCTGGCAAGATCGGGCTCCCTTACGGTCGCGGCTCTCTCGACCGTAAGGACCGGCTCTGTCTCGACCGTCCACGCTGGGAGCTGTTTTTGCTAGAATGGAGCACGTAGCGGCAAGCTGTTACGATGGGCGCGCTGCAGACCGATTAACAATCGGCTGGACCCAGAGGGTACCCCTGGCAACCTGCCCCACATAGAAGTAATTGGGACGTCGTCTAACGGTAAGACTGCAGCCTCTGGAGCTGCGTATCGGGGTTCGAATCCCTGCGTCCCAGCCAAGTCTTTATTTTCTAACACTTACAGACAAGTTTGGACACCGTGTACGAGTACTCGTACAATTTTGGTATGCCTCAAGCAATTTCAGAGCTTGTACCGACGGCGATAACGGCGGTCCAAAGTGCGATAAGCGAGGGCCTCGATGAACCTCATGACTGCGCGGGCTTGGCGCTCTTCTTCGTGATGGTGTTCGGCATGTTAGTAGGGTCCTTTTTAGTAGTACGTTATAAGTTTTTCAATACAGGCCAGCTGCTACGCAGATCTCAATCATCCCTTCCGCGTCTTGTGCGCCGTACTTCTCCACCATGCGGCGAGTGCCTAGTTGCTTGATGACAGCGCAGCCCTTAGCTCGCTTCTGATCCCGAGTGAGCGCCGGCGTAACGGGTTCGTTCATCGTGGCGGTGACCCCAACGAAGAAGAGGAATACGATGGCCGCGAGTAGCGCGGCGAATATATAACCGATGATTTTCATTAGTCCGAAGTTCTTGAAAACATATTCGACGCCTATTGTTTTCATCGCTTTCACCTTTTCTACATGCCTACTGTAGGCATGTGGCCACCTTGCAGAATCAATATCTTGCGATATGAAATCCAGGAACTTCGGATTAGTTCATTACCTCCGGGTGTTGCACTGCGAACTCGGGCGGCAACTGCTCTGGTGTAACGGTGGCGGCGGGCACGGCCGCCGCCACCGACCTATCGGTCTCCTGCTGGGCCTCGGCCGCCGGCGGCTCGGGGAAAACGAAACCGCAGAATCGGCACTTGCGCGCTTCAACTCGGACATCCTCCGCACAATCGGGACACTTCTTCGTTGCCGGAGGCGGGGCGGCCCGGGGAACTATCGCATTGGCCGCTAGCGTAGCCGGAGCACTCGGCTGCGTTCCGGAATTTCCGGGGTTGCGAGACAGCGCCTTGATTAGCGCTACTGTTCTGGGATCGTCGGCGCGATCGTTCCCGCGTTCCGCGTTGATTGAGCTGTTTCGAGAGAGATCAGCTCGGCACTTTGGGCAGCGAGTGGCGTCGGGGTGGACCCGTTCACGGCAATCCGGACACCTACAATCAGTGCCGGCTGCAAAGGCGAAAGCCAGTCCGAGTGGCCCAAGCAATACTCCCAAGCCAAACCAGAGACCGCCGCTCGCGCCGCGACTCTGCGCTACAAAAGCCGCGCCGATTCCGCTGAAGATCCAAACTACAATGACCAGTAACATTGGATCAACACTTCGCTTTCGGTTCGGCCGAGTTGCGATCTAGCCGGGGTTACCACCTAGAAGTCTCTTTTTTCTTGCTGGCAGCGTCTTTTTCCGCCTTGCTTTTGGCATCAGCTCTGGCGACTGCGATCAACTCGATTGTGAAGTAAGCATTGTCGTCGTCGGAAGGGCCGTGAGTGATTCGCATTTGCACTTTGTCTCCGACCCACGAGCTAGAACTCAGAGAAGAAACCGTAGTAGCGCGCCCATACCGAGTAGCGAAAAGCTTCAACGCGTTTTCGTAGTTCTCCTTCAGGAACCTGCCCATCACTCGAACCATGCGATCCCGTTCAAAAATAAATATCACCTCAGCCTTTTCATTGCCCATTTCAGCAGCTTTCTCATCGCCCACGTTTATGGAGTCCGTACACTGATCGACGGTAGGAAGGCAGAGCAGTGTAAATTCACCCGAGGCTTGGTAACGGGAGTCTGCTTTCAACTGGGCGACCTTCATGGAGTCTCCGAACTTGAGATCCTTGAACCCGTCCGGCTCTCGCAGCCACCTAGACGGCGGCTGAGCCATAGCAACGGACAACGATGCAAGCATGAGTATTCTAGCAGCAGTACAGAGGTATTCCATGCTTTGTGGCGCCCTTTCGACCCTATCACCTTTTATCGCCGGCGCCGCTCACCGAGGGTAGCAACACAACGGACCGACGCCGCCAAACCAGGACGTCTGATGGTCGCACGGAATGGAGTTTGACGGGACAGGAAGAGGGACATGCTTAGTCCCTGTACCGGACCAGTACTTATCCCCAGCAGGCTGGCCGAAAACCTGGGTTTTTCGTCGAAAACGGCCCACCGGTAGTCACTTCCTTACTTGTAGAATAGAATCAATAGCTCGCAATACGTACTGAGTGCGATTCTCGCCGGGAAGCGGGTTTTTTCGAACAGAAACGTCGCTCCCCACCAGCGCAGAGGCGTGGTTCGGGCTGCCCGCCCTATGATGACGGCCCCCGCTTGCGCGTCGGAATCCAGGCGAGCACTGCCGTGAGCCGGCGTTGGAGCAGGAACGCTATCCACTGACTGAATCCGTGTACGAGTCGTGTACGGATGGCCTACTTTACATCGTTCCGGTGCCTTAGCTGACGTTTTATTTTCAGTAACTTGCACATAGTAAAGGGCTGGTCCTCGGGGTTCGAATCCCTGCGTCCCAGCCAACCCTTTATTTTCCATCCGCCAACGCCAGCGCTATTTGGCAAACGGTTATCATCCCCAAATCCCCGTTCCTCCAAGCCGGCCGCGGACCTGCGCTTCAGTCAACAGCTTGTTGACGAGATCAAGCTGTACCTTGCGCAGATGCTTCACGCCGACGGCGGCGCACGCGGCTTCGCCGCCTGGGTTGATGCCGCGTTCCGTGGCGCGCTCGACTGCGGTCAGCGGGCCGTGCGCTTCCACGATGACGGAGCCGAGAAACTCAGAGTCCGACGCGAAGCTGATGTAGTACCATTCGAGCGGAAGCTTGCGTTCCGCGACGGCGCCTTTGCTCCGCGACGGGGGCTTTACTTTGGGACGGCTGGGAATCACTGGTGGCTTCTTTTGCTGCGGCATGGTGCTGTTCTCCTGTCTATATCCGCTTTAGACGCTACCATCCAACGTCGAGGCCCGACCGAGGATCGCGCAGCCTGCGTCAATGCTCATCTCCTGATGCATCAATCTTGGGGGCAACGACGATTTGTCCTGCGAGTGTTTCATTATCGTGCGATCTCCTTGCGCCATGCAAGGCGTGAACCGAGGAAATCACATTCATCACTCTGGTCCGCGGCATAGGCAAAGAATCGCCGCGTTCCGATGCGCTGAAACGTGCCCGCGCGACCCTTGGTTTATGCTCCACGCAATATGTCCATGTCGCCGGGTTCGTACCGCGCTGGTTCCGACGAGCCTGCGCTTTGAAGGCATCGAGCGATCAACGCCATACGCCATTGGGGTTCCGATGTCATCATAGCGTTGCTCCTGGGTCTGGCTCCGAGGAGCGTGTTGCGAAACATCAAGAGGAGTAGCCGGCTAACATAGGATGCGCTCGAAGAGGCCGATTCACGACCTTTTTTCGGGCATCGGCAACACCCGAAAGATGGCTATGATCTCTCCGCCGACAGGTATTCTCTTTATAAGAGTTGCTTTGAACCCTCGGGTTGCTCCGGGGCTGATAAGTCTCCATCCTCTGCCGGTCTTCATTTTTTGCCCGCGAAGGACCTTTAAAGCAATCTTCGTGTTTGCTGCCATTTGACTGCACTTCCTTTTCCCGGCTCCTAGACGGCAGGACCCCTCATTATTATATATAAAATCATATACGAGTCGAGACATTTCTATCCTGCTGGCTGCGGTCCCCCTGGCTACCAACAAGAACATTGCCAACAAAATAGTTGGCATTATTTTGGCCGCCGGCGACTGGCCGCTCAGCAACGACCGCCGGTGCTACCGAGGAATCTTATCCGCTCTCGCTGCCTCGGAATACGAAGACGACAGGCCAGGAGGCATGTCCTACACTACCCCAACGCTATCCCCATAACTGACGCTTCGCCACCTTGCGGGTCAGTCCGCGAATCACGCGCTCCGTATAGTCACCGAAGGGCATATCGGTAGTCAGGTAAGTCCACGTGGCGCCGCGTTGCGATGGGTCTATCCCGCTCGCACGAGCCGCCTCTAATCGCGCGGCGGTCTCCGGCTCGATTTGCTCGTCCAATTCGCGATACAACACGTCCACCTTCGTGAGATACGCGTACAGCGGATCGTGGCCCGTGTACCCCTGCCAGTGAATGCCCGCGCGCAGCTCGGTTACGGTTTCCAGATACACCGACCACAGATCGTCGATGGTGCGTAGCGCCACCAACCGCTCCAGCTCCGGACCGTCCGACCGCAGAATCGCCTGCCTCCGCTCTTGAATCCGCTGGCGCTGGCCTTCCATCACCGACTCGTACTTGTTCAGGAACAAGCGGATCTCCAGGTTCTGCCCTTCCACCAACCGCTGGATGCTCTCCGCGTCGTGACGATGCTCCGGATGATCGACGCCGTACTGCACCATCAACTGGTCTTCCATGGAAACGAAGAAGCGCGAGCGGCCCGGATCGCCCTGACGCCCCGAGCGGCCGCGAAGCTGATGATCGATGCGGCGGCTCTCATGCCGGTTCATGCCGATCACGTACAGCCCGCCCAAGTCCGCCACGCCTTCGCCCAGGCGGATATCGACGCCGCGCCCGGCCATGTTCGTCGATATCGTCACCACGCCGCGCTCGCCGGCCCGCGCCACAATTCCGGCTTCTTCCTCTTCGTTGCGCGCGTTCAGCACGGCGTGCGGAATCCCGGTGAGCCGCGCGCTGAGGCGCTCGGATTCCTCCACGCTGGCGGTACCCACCAGAATGGGCTGTCCGGTGGCGTGGACGGCGCCGATCTCTTCGATCACGGTCTCTTCCTTGTCGCGCTTGGTGGGGAAGACGGCGTCGGCTTCGTCGACGCGGATCAAGGGGCGGTTGGTCGGAATCACGGCGACGTCCATTCCGTAAAAGCGCCGGAACTGGTCGGCCTGCGTGGCCGCGGTGCCGGTCATGCCGCAGGCTTGCGGATAGAGCGCCACCAGATTCTGAAGCGTGATGGAGGCGAGCACGCGCCCCTGCTTGCGGAACGGCAGCCCCTCTTTGGCTTCGATCGCCGTGTGCAATCCGGCTGGCCAGCGGCGGTCCGGAGCGATGCGCCCTTTGAACTGGTCCACCGATTCAATGGCGCGGTCTTTGACCACGTAGTCCACATCGCGGCGCAACAGCGCGTGCGCGTGGATGGCGTTGTGTACCGCCGTATAGGCGGCCAGATTCCGTTCCGCGTAGAGATTTCCAATGCGAAAATAGCTTTCGGCGGCATGCGCGCCCGCGTCGGTGAGCGCGATGTTGCGGCCATACTCGTCCAGCGTGAAATCGAGGCCGCGGCGGAAGCGGCGCACCAGCGGGTCCGCGCGCCGCGCCAGGGCTTCTTCATCCTCTTCGCCGCCCGCCAGCACCAGCGGGATGCGCGCTTCATCGATCAGGATGGAATCGGCCTCGTCGATCACCGCGGCTTGAAACGGGCGGTGGACTTGATCTTCCAAGCGCAGCGCCAACTGATCGCGCAGAAAGTCGAAGCCGATCTCGTTGGCTGTAGCGTAGGTGATGTCGCAGGCATACGCGTGGCGGCGCTCGTCCGCGCTCATGGTCTGCTGAATGCAACCCACGGTGAGGCCGAGCGATTCGTAAATCGCGCCCATCCATTTGGCATCGCGCCGGGCGAGGTAGTCGTTGACGGTCATCACGTGGACGCCGCGGCCCTCGCGCGCATACCACGCCACGGCGGGCGTGCACGCCAGCGTCTTGCCCTCGCCGGTCTGCATCTCAGCCACGCGTCCGCGCCCCAGCGCGAGCGCGCCTTGCAACTGGACGTCGAACATCTCCATGCCCACGGTGCGCGCGGCGACTACGGCGACGATGGCGACGGTCTCGGCGAGATCTTTCGAGTTGCGAAAGGCTTCGCGCAGGGGATTACTTGATGCAACGACATTTGATCCAAGGGCGCCCGCCTTCGCAAGTTCCGCGCGGCGGCGATTGATGTGCGCGGTCTCCGCGGCCGCCGAGGGACCGCCGAACCAGGAACGCAGCAGGCTCATGGCAATATGCTCATAAGCAATCGACGCTCACGCGAGCCCAGTCTTAGCGGCGCAGTGATCGAAGAGCAGTTGCCACTCGGCGCGTTGCGTCTCGATCGCCATGCGCTCTATCTCGGAACCGGGCTGCTGCCGCGCGCGCTCGCACATTTCGATGAAGGCGATGGGGTCCCAGCGCGGGCCGAAATCGACGCCGATCTGCGCGGCTTGTTTGCGCAGCGCTGGAAAGATGGGGTGCGCGCCTACCTGGCGGAACCAATAGCCGGCATTCCCCGCGTCCGGCTCCTGCCGGTGCACGATGGCGTGCCAGTAACTACCCTCGGGCGAGGAGATATTTTGCGCGATTTCGTGGGCTTCGTGCCAGCAGGAGAAGTAGAGATACAGACCGGCCAGCGCGGCTTCGGGCAGCAGCTTGCGCCGCGCCAGGGCTTCGAGCGCCGCTTTCGCCTCATGGGAAGAGCGCGGCCCATGGACTAGCGACGGCCCATGGACCAACGGCATCAGCCGCTCGCCGTCGCCATCGAGCGCGAGAATCGCAGCCACTTCCGGGCCGTATGCTTTCGGATCGAACTGCATGTGTCCTCTCTTTCCTCCCCCCATCAATGGTAACGGGTCGATGCGGGCATGCCGAAGTGTTGGAAATTAGGCCGGAGAGACCACGAAAGGCCGTATCCGGAAAGGCCTGAGCATCGATCATGGCGGAGAGCGTGGGTGGGAGGAAGTCGAAATTTGCGGGTAATCCTGGCGCCCGAGGAGAAGGTCTCGGCGTGAGAGCGGAAGAGCAGCGCGGGGGTTTGTTGTGGAAGCGCAAGGCTTCGTAGCTCGCAGCTTTTGAGTAAAATGCCATCCCGGCATGGCGCGGGAGGGCCGAAGAAAAAACGCGTTCACACGAGTGTGAACGCTGCACGCATGAGTGCGTGCGCCACGATGGCGCTGGCCACTACTGCGCCACGAAAATCATCACTCCGTTTGCGGTCTGCACTCCGCCGACCGACGCCTGCACCGCGACCGCACCTGCCGGGGCCGCTGCCGGAATCCGGATCGTCACCTGGTATAACCCGGCGTCTCCTGCTGTCAGAACCGTACTGACTACTTGAGCCGCTACCCCGCCGATCGTCACCATTGGGGTGGTGACCGCCGCGGGCGCGCCGGTCACTAAAGCGCCGGCCGCCACAGCGGGGTTGGTGGCGCCGAAGCCGGTGCCCCACAATACAACAAAGTCGCCGGGCTTGGCCGCTACGGCTCCGGGAACGGCGGATGGGTCGGCCACTGGCGTGTAGCCGGGCAGGCGCGAGGCGGAAGCGTAATCGGTTCCCGGATATTGAAAGAACGCGGGCGCGGCGGGCTGCAGTTGCACGGTGGCCGGGGCGCTGATGGCGCCGTTGTTGCTCACCACCACATTCACTGAACCGAGTGTGGCATCCGAGGGCGCCTGCACGTTGATTTGGGCTGGACTGACGTAAGCCACGAAGGCCGGCTTGCCATCGACGGTGACGCTGACGCCGTCGAGCGAAGTGGGCAAGTTGCCGTTGACGATTTCGCCGGCGTTCCAGCTTTGGCCGGTGTTGGTGTTGGCCAGATTGGAGCCCAGGATAGCTACCCAGGAGCCCGCTTCGATGCCGGGTTGGAGACTGGCGCCATTGACGACGGAGGTGATGACCGGCGCGGCGGGCGGCTGTAACTTCGCGACGAAAACATCGCCATACCCCGGCGACGGCAGGTGCACGCCACTTGAGACGGGGAAGTCGATGGCCGACCATGACTGTCCCGCGAGAATCACGTTGCCCTGGGAATCGACCGCGACCGCAAGGGCGCCGTCATCCTGCGAACCGCCCAGGTAAGTGGAGTAAGTCAGCTTACTGCCATCCGCGGAGATGGTTGACGCGAAGGCGTCCGCCAATCCAGCGTTGGCGGCCTGTTGCGGGAATGCCACTTGGAAATCCATGCTGCGGGTTCCACCGGCCACCACCACGTTTCCGGCCGCGTCGAGAGCGATGCCGGAGATCCAATTCTGCGTTTCGAACACATTGGGTTGGGCGGCGTAGGTCGCGTACGCCTCCGCGGAGGCGTGACCGCGCAGGTAGGTGGAGTAGACGATGCTCGACCCGTCCGGACTGAGCTTGGTGACGAAGCCGCTCGCCCCATTCAGGTTTACGGCGGCGTAGAGCGTGCTCGTAGTGGCTCCGGCCGTCCCGGCTGGAAATATGGCGGAGATCGCGGGGCCAATTCCGGGAGGGCCGAACGGCGGAACCGGGGAACCGATGGCCGTCCACGTCTGGGCGTGGTCGCTCGAAGTGAACATGCCGTTGGCATAGACCGCCGCATAGAGCGTTCCACTGGGGTCCACCGCGACGGTGGCTGAGGTGGAGTCGGCGCCCGGCGGGGGAGTGACCGGCGTCCAAGTGACGCCGCCATCGGCGCTGCGATAGGCGAGGCCGTCGTATACGGTCGATGGGTTCGTGGACCCGTCCACGATCAGGCCGGGCGGGACGATTGGCGACGGTGAATTGGTCACTACCCAATCGGCGCCGCCGTCGGTGCTGCGATAAATGTACGGGCTTTGATTGTTGGCGCAGAAGAAACCGCAGAAAAGGACGTTCGAGATCGCGAAGATATTGCCGCTCACACGCGGGTCGAGCACCATGGATTGCACACTGCCCGGGAACGTCACGGGATTCCAGGTAGCGCCGCCGTCGGTGCTCTTCCGCAGAGGGGCGCCGACTTCCCAGACGATGTTGGGGTTCTGCGCATCCACTTCAAGTTGGGTAATTGAGGCCGGCGGAGAATCGATAAGCGTCCAGCTATTGGCGCCATCCACGGTCTTATAGACGGCGCTTGCAGTGGCCTCATAAGCCGGCGCGGCGGCCGCATACAAGGTCTGCGAATGGACCGGATCGATGGCGAGTACCTGCACGCTGGCACTGGCGATGCCGCTATTGGCCGCGGCCCAGGTCGCACCGCCATCCACGCTCTTGAAGATGCCGAGATCCGTCGTTGCGGCGTAGATCGTGTTGGGCGCCGCCGGGTCCACCACCAACGTCTGCGGAAGCGCGAACGGCAGAGCGTCCATGGGCGTCCAGGTGGCGCCGATATCGGTGCTCTTCCAAAGCGGACGCGCGCCCAGCGAACTCTGCAGCGGCTTCACTAATGGGAAATTGGCCGACGAGGTGCTGCCCGCTATGTATGCCGCACCGGTGCTGTCCACCGCGATCGCCGCTCCGGTCGCGCTGACGCTGCCACCCAAAGCGGTCTCGTAGATTTTCTTCGATCCATCGGGCGAGATCTTGAAGACGATGGCATACGCGTTGCCCGGCGGGCCGAAGGTTTGCGTGGCGCTGGAGGGATTGACCGACGAGACCGATCCCGTGACATAAACGCTGCCTGCCGCATCCACGGCGATTGCGCCGGCGCTGCCGGAGGGATGGATGAAGGTGTAAACCACCGCGCCCTGAAGGTCCAGTTTAGTGACGAAGATGCCGAACAGGTTGGGGACATTCGGAGCGCCAGGGAAGCCCGTTGCCGATTGGGAAGTCCCTGTGACGTAAGCATTCCCTGCAGCGTCGAGCGCGATGCCGGCGGCGCCGTCGTCGCCGGGGCCACCCAGGAACGTGGAATACAGAAGCTTGGTCCCGGTGGGGTCGAGCTTCGCCACAAAGGCATCGAAGTCGTCCGAGGCGCCACTGTCCAACGTTCCCTGGAGCGGGTTGACCAGCGGAAAATTCGCGGAGCGCGTCCATCCGGCGACCCACACGTTGCCGGCGCCATCCACGGCTACGCCGGTGGCCCAATCGTCGAGAATGCCGCCGAGGTAGGTGGCCCAGAGCATTGCGCCATCCGGCCCGAACTTGGCCACGAAGGCGTCGCAAGTGCCGCCAAACTTGGTCTGCGCCGCTCCGGCTGTGACCGGAAAGTCGGACGAATAAGTTAAGCCCGCGACGTAGACGTTGCCTTGAGCGTCGGTTGCCAGCGAGGAGGCGTAGTCCTGGCCGAGGCCGCCGAAGATGGTGGAGAAGGCGCTGGGCCCGGCGGCATTTGCTGTTGTTAGGGACCATGCTATGGACCAAAGCGCCACAGCCGCTGGGACACACCGGCGCCAAACCCGCGCGCCGGCCCGGTCTAGACTCATCATTTCCGGTGTCTCCGATCTACTCACGCGGGATTACTGAGCAGAAGTCATGCTAGGTTACAAGGTTTAAGTAAAGCCCCACTTCGAGTTTGACACGGCGCCGGCCTGGCTGCGGCTGCGTGAAGGACAGCAGGCTGGATCTCCCGCATCTAATAATAAGCCTGATGTTCGTGGGCCGGAGACTCCCTACCACCGCGGCCTCATCCTGCAAGGACTCCGCGAGCACGGCCGGGACTAGTTCGATATCGCGATTAGCGGGTTATTCGAGGCTTGACCCGAGATGGTAATCACCAATGGGTGATCCCCGGCGTCTACCTTCGGAACCACGAAATCCGCCTGATATAACCCAATAGAACCGGGAGTCAAACCCATGTAAGTGATGCTGGTGGCGGCAACCCCGCTTACCGTCACGGTGTTCGGTCCGGACACCGGGGAAAACCCCGGCGGCGTGACAGCCCCAGTCACCAGCGGCCCGAGGCGTTCACCGGCCCGCCGCCGGTAAAGTACGCCACCAGCGTATCGCCAACCTTGGCGGGCGAGGTGGGCGAATTTGTGCTGCCATCCAGGTTCACCACCTCCGCGCGATTATTCCCGTATACGAAGATCTCCGGCGTTCCCGTGGCAGGGATTATGACAGCCACCGCGTTGCTGGTGGAAGAGCCATTCTTCACGATTACCGTCGCCACGCCAGGCTTAATGTCCTCGGGCATCTGCGCGTTAATTTGGCCCGGGTCCACATAAAACAGCGGCGCCAATTCCCCATTAACCGTCACCGTGGTGGTAAGCGCCGTCGTGGGCAGCGGAACAAAAGTAGGCTGGTCTACCTTGGTTGCCAGATTCGTGCCGAAAATAGAAAAGACGCTCCCAGCGGGCGTCTGGCCGGGAAGGAAACTGGCAGCGTTATCCACCGCCTGCCCGGGATTGACAAATGCAGCGCGCCCGGTGCCGGTGAAGATCAACTGCGGGTTGGCGGCCACCAATTCGAAGTTCGCCGCCGCCGCGCCAAAAATGGATATCGACCCCGCGTACTTGTTACCGGCGGTGTCGGTGAGGGTAACAGAACCGAGACACGCGGACGTAACCGTATAAGTTCCCGTTGCCGATACGTTGGCCGTAGCAGTGCTCGACGCCTGAGTCCAGTTGGCGGTCACATTGCCTTGCCCATCGAACTGCATCACGCCCGCGATATCGACAACCCCCGTATCCGTTGAGCCGGAAAGCGAGTTGCCAGGGGCGCTGAAGGGCCACTCACCCGACAGCGTGCTCGCCGCGCAGGCACTGGGCTGAATAGTGCCGCCTCCGTTGTAGGCATAGGTGGCGTCGGTCCCCACCAGCGTGAATGACTTTGCCTGTTGGGTGGTAGCGTCGAGCGAATAGGCCACTACCGCGAAGGCAGCCCCGCTCGCAACAGTGATCGATCCCTGGCAGTTGGATTGGAGCGAGTAAGTTCCGGAGTAAGTAAGCGGCGTTCCGAAGACCTGGCTCCCGTTGACGGCGTTGGACGTCAAGGTGAAGGTAACTTTGCCCTGCCCGTCGAACGTCGCGGCGCCGTCCGACGCCAGAATTTTCGTGATAACTCCCCCCGGGGCCAGCCGCCCGCTGAGCACAAGCTCATAGGTTCCGTTCAACGTCGAAGCGGCGCAGCCTGCCGCGAGGGTGACTTGAGTCGCGGAACCGGTTCCGTCAAAAACTAACTGTGGGGAACTAACGGCAAGGGCGAAATCGGGCGCGGTGGAATAGATGCTCAGTGAGAATGCATATTTGTTGCTCGATGCATCGGTGAGTGTGGCCGTCGCCAGGCATGTAGAGCTAACCGAATAGGTTCCGGTGGCCGCGATGGTGGTGACGGCCAGGTTCGACACCTGGGCCCAGTTAGCGGTCACATTACCTTGCCCGTCGAACTGCAGTACGCCCGCCACATCGAGGACGCTCGTCACGGAGCCCCCGGAAAGGGCATCGCCGCTGGCGTTGAATTCGTGTATGCCCGATAGCGTGGACGGGCAGGAAGCCGGCTGAGCGTTGCCGGACCCGTTGTAGGCGTAGGCGGCGTCAGACCCGATCAGCGCGAACGCCTTTCCCTGCGAATAAGCCTCCACAGTGAAGGTAGCATTGTCCCCGCTGGTAATGCTAATCGATCCTATGCAGTTGGATTGCAGACTGTAAGAGCCGGAATACGCCAACGGCGTTCCGAAAGACTGGCTGCCGTTGGCGATATTGGCCGTCATTGTCAACGTGACTTTGCTGAGTCCGTCGAAAGCGGCAGTGCCAACCGCCTGGATCAGTTTCGAGACGGACCCGGCAGCCGTGGCTTGGCGGCCGTTCAAGGTGAACTGATAGACTCCGCTCAGAGTCGAAGACGTGCAAGAGCCGCCACCGATGGTTGTCTGCGCGAGAACCGGGACCGCTGCGAGGCAGAAAAGAATCGGCAGCGGAGTCAAGTATCGTACCTTCATGCACTCTCCTTAACAACAACACTTAACCCTAACCCGAAGCGCCGCTACAAGTTTAGCTATCGGCCTTTCGGACGTGTGTTTCCGCACCATCTGTCATGGGCGCGCGTTGTTAAAGGTATGACAACCCGGACAGGAATCGACATAGAAGCATCCTAACTGGTGGAGACCGACAAAAGCGCAGAACCAGTTATGCAGCCGCGGTGCTCTTGGGCTTCACCGCGGCGCTGGCGTAAACTTCCTGCGCGGCGGCCACGCCGGTTCCGTACTTCACCGGGAATCCATTGGCGTTGAGGATGATTTCGAGGCACGCCAGCATGGCGAACAGATCGGGAAAATCGAAATAGCCGATGTGCGCGATGCGGAACAGCTCGCCCTTCATGGAGCCTTGTCCGTTGGCGATCACGGCGCCGAAGCGGCTGCGGAATTCCTTCACGATAACGCCCGAATCCATTCCGGCCGGGGGCCTCACCGATGTCACCGCGGCGCCCGGAGACGACGGCGCGAATAGCTCGAGCCCCATCGCCTGCACCGCGGCGCGCGTGGCCTTCGCCAGCATTTGCGCGTTCTCTACAAGGTTGGCCATGCCGATCTGCTGCACATACTTCAACGCTTCGCCGAGCGCGAGAATCAGCGAAATGGAGGCCGTCCAGCTGGATTCGCCTCCGTCGCCGCTCTTCTTTTCCTTCTTCAAATTGAAGTAGTAATGCGGCAGCGTGGCGGTATCGGCGAATTTCCACGCTTTCGGACCGATGGCCATGAACGCCAGGCCCGGCGGAATCATAAACGCCTTCTGCGAGCCGCTGACCAGCACGTCGATTCCCCAGCCGTCGATGTCGATGGGCATGGTGCCGAGGCCGGTGATGGCGTCCACCACGAAAATGGCGCCGGTCTTGGCGACGGCTTGGCCCATGGCGCGCAGATCATGCGCGGCGCCGGTGGAACTCTCCGACGCTTGCACGAAGACGCCCTTGGTCGCGGGCTCTTTCGCCAGCGCTTCCTCCACCTGCCGCGGGCTCACCACTTGGCCATATGGCACGGTGATCACGGTGGCATCGAGTCCGTAGGCCTTGGCGATGTCCGCCCAGCGCTCGCCGAATTTGCCCGCGACGCACACGATCGCCTTGTCGCCCTTCGAGAAAAGATTCGACACCGAGGCGTCCATGGCGCCGGTGCCGGAGGCGGAAAAAATCAGCACGTCATTGGCGGTGCCCATCACTTCTTTCATGCCGGCCAGGCACGCCAGATACACTTTACGGAAGTCTTCGGTGCGGTGATGAATGTCCGAAGCCATCATGGCGTGCAGGGCGGGCGGATAGAGCGGAGTGGGACCGGGAGTCAACAAACGTTGTTTTTTGATGTGCATAGGGGGGACTCGTCCATTAGAATATCAGACACTAAAAAGCGGCGGCGCGACGGCTCAGGCTTTCCCTCAGCCGCCGGTAGTGTCCTCAAAGTTGCGTTGACTGCAATTTGCAATGGGGCGAGCAGTTCGAATCCCTGAATGGGCTTTCGGTGTGCCTCGCAACATTGGTCTCCGCTCTCGCGGCGGCGGGAACAATAGGAAACTCGCTCAGGATCGCTGGGCGCCGTCGTTCGAACTGCGTGGCCTACCAACCCACCTTTCGCTTTTCTCGCTCGGTGAGTGTTTCGTGCAGCAGCGATTTGATGTAGGTCTGGTAAGGCAGACCCTTCTTTTCAGCCTGTTTTCGGGCCAAGGCCAAATCTGCTTCGGGAATCCGCAGCGCCACTGTCGGCGCTGGCGTCTTCTTGGACGCAGCTATCCGCGCCCGCAGTTTCTCTTTGGTCAACACGTGCGCTTCGCCGTTCTTCACGGCGGCAAGCAGCTGTTTACCATGGATATTGCGATTCTTATGCCACCACGCCGCCTCTTCCGCCTCGGTGGCGAAAGCCGGCACGACGCGCTTGGGTTGCTCCTCCAACTGCTTCTTCATTTGGGTCTCTCCAGAAAAGCCTTTCTGTCCGAAACACCAGCCGGAAAGGCGGTAATGGCACGTATCTTGCCTTTGCGAATCGTCCACGCCACCCACAACAAACGGCCTCCATTTGTAAGGCCGGCGGAACGGTACCGCTCTTCGTTATCGATCCGTTCGAAGTTCAGGTCTACAGGGCCGTTGTTCAGCAATTGTTCGAACTCCGCGGGCGTCACCTTGTGGGCGCCCAGGTGCTTCTTGTTCTCGTCATCCAATCGAATTCGATTCCGCTGGCCACCGCTCTATATTGTATTGCAACGTATATACGTTCAGGATTGGCTAAGGCCCGCGGAAAACGCGTTCATATGAGTGTGAACGCTGTCGCAGGAGTGCGACGCAAGAGTGCGTGCGCCACAGTTGCCCGTATAATATCAGACATCATGCCCCTGGTCGATCAGGTACAGAAGGACATGGTTGCGGCCATGAAAAACCGCGCAGAGGCCCGTTTGAGCGCCATCCGGATGATCAAAGCGGCGCTCATGAAGGCGAAAGTGGATTCGCCCAAGCCGCTCGACGAGGCCGCGGAAATGGCGATCCTGAAGCAGCTCATCAAGCAGCGCATCGACGCCGCCGAGATGTACCGCAAGGCCGGCCGCACGGAGCAGGCGGAGAAGGAAGAGGCCGAGCGCACACTGATTGAAGGGTACCTGCCGGCCGGAGCCAGCGAAGCCGAGATGGATGCGGCCATCGAAGCCGCGTTGAGCGAAACCGGCGCGACCTCGATCAAGCAGATGGGCCTGGTGATGAAGGCCGCGCAGGCCAAGCTGGCTGGCAAATCGGTGGACGGCAAGGCGATGAGCGATAAGGTGAGGGCGAAGCTCCAATGACGCCCGCAAAGCACCGGCCATTCGTTCCCGATAACGTCGAGATGAAGGAGTTCACCTGGCGCGCGGTGCTGCTGGGTCTGGCGATGACGGTGGTGCTCGGCTCGGCGAACGCCTACCTGGGGCTGCGCGCGGGGCAGACTATCGCGGCGACTTATCCGGCGGCGGTGATCGGCATGGCCATGCTGCGGGTCATGGGGCGCGGAACTATTCTGGAAGAGAACATCGCGCGGACTGCCGGGTCCATCGGTGAAGGCGTGGCGGCGGGCGCGGTGTTCACCCTGCCGGCGTTCATAATGGTGAAGGCGTGGCCGTCGTTCGGCTTCGCGGACGCGTATTGGAAATCGACGGCGCTGATCCTGGTGGGGTCGGTTCTGGGCGTGCTATTCGTTTCGCTGGTGCGGCGCGCGTTGGTGGAAGACCCCGAGCTGCCGTTCCCGGAATCGCTGGCGGCGTCGCAGATCCACAAGGCCGGGCAGGTGGGCGCGCAGGCCGCGAAATACCTGTTCTACAACATGGGGTTCGGCGCCGCGACGTTTCTGCTGGGCGCATTCAACGTGTTCGCGCCGGATAAGGATTTCTTCTTCCGCGTAGGACGGCTGGGCGCGAGCACGCTGAAGTTGGGCGGGGCTGGGACCAACCAGGTGCTCGGCGCGGGCGGGATTGCGACGTGTTCGGCGCCCACCGTGAGTCCCGCGTTTCTGGGCGTGGGATACGTGATTGGCCCGGAGTTGGCGTCGCTCAATTTTGCCGGCAGCGTGATTGCGTGGGGACTGCTGATTCCGCTGCTGATCTTCTTCCTGGGGCCGCAGTTGAAGAATTACCTGCCGCCGGGACCCGGCAGCGAGGCGGGATGGCTGGATGAAGCGAACGCCGTGTGGCGCTACATTGTGCGGCCTATCGCGGTGGGCGGAATGATGGTGGGAACGGCGTACACGCTGTTCCGCATGCGCAGGAATCTGTTTTCGGGCCTGGCCAAAGCGTTCGCCGAAGTGCGCACCGGCGGCCCCGACTTGGCATCGATGAACCGCACCGAGCGCTACATGAGCTCGAAAACCGTGCTGGGGCTGCTCGCGGTGACGTTCGTCGCCATGACGGTGCTCTACATTTATCTTTCGAAGCTGGTGGCGGGCGGCATCGCGGCGGCGATCGTGATGCTGATTGTGGGCTTCTTCTTCGCCACGGTGTCGGGCCATCTGGTGGGCGTGATCGGGTCGTCGAACAATCCGGTGTCCGGCCTGACGCTGTGCACGCTGGTGATCGCGGCGCTGCTGATGGTGGTGATGGGCGCGACTGGAATGCCCGGCGTGGTGGCAGTGCTGGGAGTGGCGGCGGTGGTGTGCGTTTCGTCGTCGGTGGCGGGCGAGCTGCTGCAGGATTTCAAAGTGGGCTACATTCTGGGCGGCACGCCGCGCTACATCCAGATCGCGGAGCTGATCGCGGTGGTGGTTGCCAGCCTCATCATGTATTTTCCGCTGATGGTGCTGCAGCAGGGCAATATCAACTCGGGCGGAATCGGCTTCGGCGACCGCGCACTCTCGGCGCCGCAAGCGGGGTTGATGGCGTCGCTGGCGCAGGGCATTGTGGGCGGCGATATGGCGTGGCCGCTGGTGGTGGCGGGCATCATGATGGGCTTTGCGCTGATTATGATCAGGGTGAAGAGCCCGATGCTGGTGGCGATCGGGATGTACCTGCCGATCTCCATCACGTCGGCGATTTTCCTGGGCGGCCTGATTCGCTGGGTGAGCGATTCGCTGTGCCGGCGCGCGGGATTGAACGAAGCGCAGAAGGCGCGGGTGGAGAACGTGGGCGTGCTGGCGGCGTCGGGAATGATTGCGGGCGAGGCGCTGGCGGGGATTGTGACGGCGACGTTTCAATTCGAGCGCTGGCCCATTCCGAAGCTTTTCAACGATCCGTCGTATTTGCTGGGCGTGGTATTTCTGGGGTTGATCGGGTACGTGCTGGTGAAAGTTCCGCTGGCGAATGCGGGCGATCCGAACGAGCCGGCGCCGCCGGCGGCCATGATTTAACCATGCGGCCAGCCGGCACTGGCAAAGCCCATGCCGTGGCCGAGCTGCCGCGGGACCAGATGCTGGTCTGTGACCGATGCGGCCAGCCCATGAAGCGTCACTGCACTGAGACCATTTCCCCGGGTGGCGCGCTTTGGACGTTTGCACGCCAACCTTAGCGCCCCCGCATGGCGAGAGTCATGGAAATTGGTAAAGCGCTTACGTAAATACGCAAAAAGTGCGCCCCCGCCATGCCGCAAAAGCCGTTCATAGCTGTACTTCGGGCAGCTCACCGCGGGTAGGGTGGCGCAAACGGCAGCCGCACTCCGCGGTATCTGCAACTCGGGTTCCAGTTCATATTTTGACGCGGGGGCGAGCGTGTCCGCCACGTGGCGGGCGCGAATATAGGCGTTTAACGTTTGGCGTCGAGGGTTTTGCGCGAACGCATTTTGCACCTCGCCGATATGCGCTTATACTGGTTTCGACGGCCTCGGGAAGCCAGTGGAAGCCGGGACGGAGGAACGACGTTTGGCCGTAAGCATCAAAGATGTCGCCGAACGGGCGGGCGTTTCCATCGCCACGGTTTCGCACGTACTCAATGGGACGCGCGGGACGCGGCCGCAAACCCGGCAAAAAGTATTGGCGGCCATTGAGGAGCTGGGTTACGCGCAGAATCAGTCGGCGCGCAATCTGGCCATGGGCCGCAGCACGCTGCTGGGGCTGATCATTTCCGATATTCGCAATCCGTTCTTTCCGGAAGTAACGGCGGCATTTCAGGATCAGGCGCTGTTGCACAACATGGAAGCGCTGGTGCTGAATACCAACTACGACGCGCAGCGGACGCTCAATTCGGTGAAGCGGCTGGTGGGGCTGCAGGTTGCGGCGGTGGCGATACTGACTTCGCAGATCGACCCGGGCGTGATGGATTCGTTGGTGGAACACCGCGTTGCCGCGGTGTATCTCGACTTAGGCCGCGTGGATAAGTTGATCAGTAACATACTGCTCGATTACGAGCACGGCATCGCCGAAGCGCTGGAACACTTGACTGCCCTGGGCCACCGGCAGATCGCTTATATTGGCGGTCCTCCGCACCTGCATTCGGCGCAGCGGCGGAAGAAAGCTTTCCTCGAACGGGCGGCGCAAATGGGGATCGATCCGGGCCTCACTGTCGATGCGGATTTCACCGTGAAGGGCGGCTATTTCGCCACCGCCAAACTCCTCAACGGCCGGACGCCGACCGCGATTCTGGCGGGCAACGATCTGACCGCCATCGGCGTGCTGCACCGCGCCTACGACGGGGGGCTGCGCGTGCCGGAAGACCTGTCCGTGGTGGGTTTCGACGACATCCTCATCGCCGAGTACACGCAGCCGGCGCTGACCACGGTAGCGGTGCCGCGCATGGAGATCGGCAAAGTGGCCTTCCAGGCGCTATGGGCCATGTTGCGCGACCCGGCGGCGGGGGGCCTGGAATACCCTCTGGGAACGCACCTGGTAACGCGCGAATCTTCGGCCCATCCGCGAGTCATGACGGAGCGGCAGGCCGTTTGAAGTTAGCGCCGTCAGTAATAGCTCCGTGGCCGTAACCGTGGCGCACGCACTCCTGCGTGCAGCGTTCACACTCGTGTGAACGCGTCTTCTTGCCCTTTCGCTCCGCTCTTCAGCCAATCCCTTCCAATTGCTTCAGATGATTCAGATCGTGTCCTCCCATGGTTTCGACGATAGTTTGGAACGTCATCTCGCCGCGCTCCGGATGGCTCACCTTCCGCGCGAACGCTTCCGCCGGCAGCGCGCGAAGCAGCGCCACGTTCCACGCGCGCACCGCGGAGAACACCGCCAGGGCCGCGTCCGCGCCATAAGCGGCGTAGTTTGCCGCCCAACGGTCTTGATCGAACGGTTGCATTACGTGGCCGTCTTCGGCGAGCGACTGACGCAAGCGGAATGAGAACGCCAGTTCGCAATCCGCCAGATGACACGCGATTTCCCGCGGGCTCCATTTGCCCGGGGCGACCGGCTGGTCCACCCGTCCCGCGCCGATCCTGCCGATGAGCGAGTGCAGCCGCCCCGCCGTTTCGCCGATGGTTTGCAGGGGATCGCGCGACCCCAAATGCGATGCGTATGGATTCATATCTAAACAAGCTATCACGCTGCCGGGCGCGCCGCCGCGACGCAGCCTGTCCGAGGTTGGAGTCGATTGGATTGCCTCCGACTTATTGGATGCTGGCCGTCACCGTGTTCGCCTCGTGGCCGCCCACCGTGATCACAATGTTGACCAACCCCGCCCCCGCCAGAGTACCGGGCACTTGGAGATTGACTTGGTCCAGCCCTGGATATTGCCCCTGAGCGCCCCAGAAAACCACCGGCAGATTTACGCCATTCACGGTGGCAGTCGGCGAAACCGCATAACGAATCCCCGTGCCGTATAGCACCAGAAAAACCTGATTTCCGGGAGTGCTTACGTCGATTGGGTTGGGCACGTATTGGTTCGTGGCCGAATTCATCGCCGCCGAGCTCGCGGTGGTTTGGGAGCCATCGGGGCTCGCGTAAACTACCTGGCCCGCATAGACGCCCTGCCCGCTCATATTGGCGGTAAAGATACCCGGCGCCACGAGCGTGACGGCGATCGCCGTCGCTACTGTGCCGCCGCCTGGAAGCGTAACTGTCACTGTGGCCGGGCCCGCGGCGGTGGCGCCGGGAATCACAAAATTGATCTGTCCGGCGGAGGCGAACACTCCGTACAGCTCCGCCATGCGGCCCACCCCGGCGCTATCGGCGATCTTCACGGTCACCCCGCCAAGCGACGTGGTCAGCGGGAGCGTGGCTGCGGTATCCCCGTTTAGCCCGGTGACGTTGAACAGGCTGGCCACCTCGTCGGGAGCGAAGCTGGACGACAGATTCGCAGCCGCGTTGGTTACGATCGGAAGCGTCCCGGAAGTGCTGCCTTTGAAGTTGCCGTCACCCGCGTACACGGCCACAATCGGGAGACCGGCGGCGCTCGCGGCCACGTTAGCCATGGCGTTTCCGCCCGACAGGCTGGCGCTGGCGGCCACCGTATTGTTCGATGTATTCACAAACTGTATGAGGCCCGTGGGCGTCCCGGCCCCCGGAGCTACAGGAGTGACGGCCGCCATCAGGGCCATTTGTCCGGAAACTATGGTTAAGGAGAGCGACGCGGCGGTGGAAGCCTCTGAAACCGTCACGCTAATGGTACGGCTCGCCGAAGGCCAGGTGCTATCGCCGCTGTATTGCGCCGTAATAATGTCACTCCCCACGGCGAGGGTATTCACGGTGGCCGACGCCGTTCCGGATACCAGCGTGGCCGTGCCAACCGGCGAGCCCGACGCGGCCAGCGCGCCAGTTTGCGAGAACGTCGCTTGTCCGGTAGGCGCCGCGAATCCGGCGGGCGCCGTGACGGGACCAACGGTAGCAGTGAGCACGACCGCCTGGCCATAAACGGAGGCGCCGGGCGCGGCCGTTACCGCGAGTGTCACCGGCGCATTGACGAACTGCCCGTAACCGGCCTGGGCCGCGGGGAATATGCTATCGCCACTATATTGGGCGATGATGGTATGCGAACCACCGGCCAGCGTAGCGATAGCATAAGCGGCCTGCCCGCCGGATAGGCTGGCACTGCCCAGTAATTTCGTGCCATCGAGGAACTGCACCGATCCTGTGGCGGAGCCAGAGGATCCGCCACCGGTGGTAACCGATGCCGTGAAGGTGACCGATTGCCCCAGCGTGGACGGGTTTGCGCTGCTGCCGAGCGACAAGGTGGAAGTAGCCGGCGAGAACGTACTCGTGGCGAGCGACGTGCTGCCGGTGAAATTGCCGTCTCCGGAATAGACGGCCGTCACCGTGCCGGGTGAAATAGCCAATGATGCCGTCGCGCCCGCCAAAGTCACCGTACCCAGCACCGTGGTTGGGCTCAGAAACTGCACCGTGCCCGTAAGAGTTCCGGCGCCCGGAGCGGCAACCAGGACCGTTACCGAGACCGCCGGCCCGGACAATGTAAGCACGGCGATCGTACTCGCCTTAGAAATGGAGAGCGTGCCATTGACAAACGTGAAGGTGTAATTGCCGGCTGCAGGCGTTCCACTTACCGTGATGGGATAGTTTCCTACCACGGAACCGGCAGTGGCCGTGGTGGTCAGGCCGGGCGCAACGGAGACCACGGCCGAAGTGTCGCCATTCACAAGGCCAGTGATGGCGTCGCTGAACGCGGGGAGCGCCGCACCGTAGACTTTTGAAGCGTTGTTGGCCGTCACGG
>PLDF01000062.1 GCA_003135055.1 Bryobacterales bacterium
GCGTGTCCCCCAATCATCGACGGATAATCTTCCTTACCGCCAAACGCTCCGCCCGTTTCCACCTGCACAATCCGCACCTTCTCCTCCGGCAGCCCGGTCATCTTCACCAGCGACTTGTGCACATAGAACGGGCATTGCAGCGATCCCCACACCGTCAGCCCCTCGTCCGCCGAATACGCCGCGATCGCCCCGTTGTTCTCTATATAAAGATGCTCCTGCGCGCCCGTGGCATATTCGCCTTCCACGATCCGGTCGGCCTGCGACCACACCGCATCCACATCTCCCTTTTCCATCAGGAAGGTCTTGGAGACGTTATCTTCGCCCCACACCACAGCATCGCGCCGCTCGCTTTCCTCAATCGAGAACACGGCCGGCCACTCCTCATACCGCACCCGCACCGCGGCCACTGCTTTTGCAAGCAGATGCCGATCCGGATGCGCCAGCAGCAGAATCGGTTCTTCGGGATGATTCACGAATTCCGCGGCCAGGCACGGCCAGTCGTGATTGATTAACGCAATTTCGTTCTCGCCCGGGATATCCGTAGCCGTGACGATCACAAATTCATCCCAGGGAATGCCTTCGCCAAACTCGATCCCCAGAATCCGCCCGCGCGCAATGCTGCTCCGCACCGTGGCCCCGTAGAGCATCCCCGGCAACGTCAGATCGTCGATGTATTGCGCCATCCCGCACACTTTTGCCACGCCTTCTTTGCGCAGTACCGGCTTGCCGACGATCTTCTCCTGCCCCAATCGCGCTCCCGCTCGGGCCAAAACGCAGTCCGGGAAAAATTTCCTTATGTTACTACGGACCCTCACCCTCCCCAAAAAACTAACTCGCGCCGCGCTCTTCTTCCTTTACAAATACACGAGGCTCTGCGAGTCTGGTGGACGCTGATTTCGAGGTACCCACGTGCGTAATCAAACGTTTCACATCGCAGCCCCCGTCCTGGGCTGCGTTCTTTGAATCCTCCCAGGTCAACTGCAGGCTCAGGGCCCCGTTCCCGACAGTCCCGCTATCGAGCAGCGTGTCGACGCGATGATCGCGAAGCTGACCCTCGAGCAAGAACTCGAACTCATCGGCGGCCTTGACAATATGTTTATTCGTGCTGAACCTTCTGCCGGCTTTCCGATGCTCAAGATGAGCGACGGCCCTGAGGGCGTACGCACCTGGGGTCCCGACACGGCCTATGCCGGCGGTATCGCGCTCGCTGCCGCCTGGGATCCGAATCTCGCCAACCAGATGGGTGAGTCCATCGGGAAGGACGCGCGCGCCCGCGGCGTCAACTTCCTCCTCGGGCCCGGTGTCAACATCAACCGCGCCCCCATGAATGGCCGCAACTTCGAATACCTCGGCGAAGATCCGTATCTCTCCGGCCAAACCGCCGCCGCCTATATTCGTGGCGTGCAGAGCGAAGGCATCATCGCCACCGTGAAACACTTCGCCGCCAATAACGAGGAATATGACCGCCACAACGTCAGCTCCGACATGGACGAGCGCACGTTGCGCGAAATCTATCTCCCCGCCTTTGAAGCCGCGGTTCGCGAGGGCCACGTCGGCGCCGTAATGAACTCCTATAACCTGCTCAACGGCGTGCATGCGACGCAGAACACCCACCTGAACCTCGACATCCTCAAGGGCGACTGGAAATTCGACGGCATCCTCATGTCCGACTGGGACGCCACCTACTCCGCCGTCGGCGCCGCCAATGGTGGCCTCGATCTCGAGATGCCCTCAGGCCGCTTCATGAATCCGAAGAACCTGCTGCCCGCCGTCAAGAGCGGCCAGGTCACTGAAGCCTCCATCGACGAGAAACTGCGCCGCATCTTCCGCACCGCCATCCGGTTCGGTTTCCTCGGTCGCGATCAAACCGACCCCGCCATTCCGCAGTTCAGCCAGGAGGGCCGCGCGGTCGCTATGCAGGAAGCGCTCGAGAGCATTACGCTTCTGAAGAACGAAGACAATCTTCTTCCGCTTGACCCGGACAAAATTCATACCATCGCCGTTCTCGGCCCCGATGCGTGGCCGGCCGAGCCCGGTGGCGGCGGCAGTTCCCACGTAGATGCTTACGCGCCCATCAGCATCATGACCGGCCTTTCCGACGCCCTCGCGGGTAGAGTCAAAGTCCTCTACGCAGCCGGTCTGCCTTCTGTGGCCGAGCTCTTCCAGCAAACCGAGTTCTACGATCCCTCCGGTAAGACGCCCGACAATCCCTGGGTTGGCTCGCAGGTGAAGATCGAGAGCTTCGACAACCCAAATTTCAGCGGCACGCCGACGGTCTCCGCCGGCCGCCGCATCGCGATGTACCGTTCCGAAGAGTGGACCTCACCCGCCCGAGAACGCCACAGCATTCGCTTCACCATGAAATACATGCCGGCGAAAACCGAATCCTACCTTTTCCTCACCGGCGCTGGTGGCTCTGACGCCTACAAGCTCATTGTCGATGGCAAAGCCGTCATCGACCAGCCTTCGCGCGAAGGCCAGGCGCCGCGATACGTCGAACTTCCGCTCACCGCGGGAACAGCGGCCTCCATCGAACTCGACTACTGGCCCGACGCCTCCTCTCCCCGCATTGGCCTCGGCATTCGCGGAGTCGAGGAGCGCGTCACTCCCGAGGCGAAGAAAATCGCATCCATCGCTGACGCTGCCGTCGTCGCCGTGGGCTTCGATCCCTCCTCAGAGAGCGAGGGCTTCGACCGCACCTTTGAGCTGCCCTATGGACAGGATGAGCTGATCCAGGCCGTCTCCCAGGCGAATCCTCACACCATCGTCAGCATCACCGCCGGCGGCAGTGTCGACATGC